>NZ_JBZRPK010000404.1:0-4208 GCF_058382125.1 Haloferax sp. s1 | reverse complement strand
GAACCCGGGCGTTTCAGCCTCGAGAACGACCGTGTCGCTGGATTCGTTGACCACGCGCGTGTCGAGTGCTTCCCACTCGCCGGTGTCGCCGTTGAACCGTTGGACCTGAAGGTCCGACGCGCTCAGGTCGAGGTCGTCCAGTCTGCTCTGTCTGACCGAGAACGTGAGCGTCGACGGTTCGTCGCGTGCCGAAGCGGGAACCTGAATCTTGACGTAGCCGACCGCGGTTTCCGCAGGCTCACCGACGATTCCGGGGACGCTGGTCCGTTCTTCCACGGAGACCTGACCAGTCGTCTCGTTGCTGAAGGTGATGTTCGCAGCGGAGACCGACTCGCCACCCTTCAGCGGCGCGTCGAACTGCGTCTCGTGGAAGAGACGGCCGCTCTCGTAGGCGTCGTCCGCGTCGTCACCACCGCCGCCGCCACCGCCACCGCCGGTGGTTGGGGTTTTGACGGTAATCGTTCCGAGCGTGACGCCATCGACCGTGAGGGTGTAGTTCCCGTCAGAGTCAATCGACGTGGAGTACGTCAACGTACCCGAGCCGCCAGCGTCAAGCGTGACGCTCTCGGTTGCGAGTGCGGTTCCGTTCGCCTTCAGGGCCTTGCTGAAGGTTCCACGAGCGGTACCGACGTTGTCGACATCGACCGAGACGGTGAACGTCTCGTCCGGTTTGACCGTCTGCTCCGAGATGGAACTCGAACCGGCGTCGACGCTGAAGGACGGCGCGCGTTGGGAGACGGTAACCGTTCCAACTTCAGCGCCGTTGAAGGTGTAGACGTAGTCACCGGTCGACGGCGGCGTGTCGGTGAAGGTGAACGTCTTCTTCGCACCCGAGGCAATCGTCGTGCTCGGGATCTGGTAGACAGTGGAACCGTTTCGGGTCACGTCACCCGAGATGGTTCCGCCCGACCCACCGAGGTTGCCGAGGGAGACTGTGACGGTCGTCTCCTCGTTCTCAAGGAGCGTCGTCGGACTGACCGACGACTCACTGAGCACCTGGATATCAGCGTTCGGCGAGGTGACCGTCAGCGCGTTGGTCGTGGTCGTTCCGTTGACCATGACGCTGTAGGTACCTGCGTCGTCCGGCGTGATGACGAAGTTCACGGACTTCGATTCGGAGGCGTTGACCTCGACGGACTTCGTGACGCCGAAGTCGGTCGTGCCGGCCTGACTCTCGCCGGTAACGCCGAGAGCCATCGTACCGTCCTCGTCGCCGAAGTTCTCGACGGTGGCGCTCACTTCAACTGGGTCGTTAATCTGTACGTCGGTCGTGTTGAGACCAGCGTTCGTGACCTGGATGTCCGAACCCTGGCTGACCGAGAACGTCGTCTCGTTCGCCGTCAGGTCACCATTGTTGTTGGTGACGTGGACACCAAGTTGGTGCTCACCGGAGCCGATGTCGCTCGAACTGAGTTCGAGCGAGGCACCGGGGTTCGGATGGACGGTCGCGTTCTCAGTGACATCCTCACCGTCGAGCAGTAGCGTCACCGCGGAGGCGTCGATACCGCTCTCGGGGTCGGTGTAGTTCACTTCGATAGCAAGGGTGCCAGCGCTGTCGAAGGTCTGGTCCTTCGAGCTCACTCGCGTGATTTCCGGCGCGGTCTCGTCGGGGGCAACCGTGAAGTTGACCGTCGACTGGTTGACGTTGCCGTCCGCGTCGGCCGCGGAGACAACGACCGTGTGGCTCGTGCCGGGTTCGAGACCCGTCTTATTGAACCAGATGTTCGAGAGGTCGTCGAGGTTCGCCGCGCTCGTGACCTCCGTGCCGTCGAAGGTGACCGCAACTGAGCTGAGGTTCACACCGCTCTCAGCGTCCGACACGGTCGCCGTGACGTTTGCGTACGTCGTCGTGTTCGAGAGTTCGTCGCCCTCTGCGGGGTTCGTAATCTCGACTACGGGGTCAGTGTCGTCAGCCGTGACACTGAAGTTCGTCGTTTGTTCGATGCTGTTACCGGCCTTGTCGGGCACGCGGACCGTCAGGTTGTGCGTCTCGGTGTCGCTTACCGTGACGTTGGTGTCGAATCCGCTTGCCGTGACATCGGCCGCGCTGGTGATGTCTTCACCGTCGTAGAGGACGGTGATGTTCCGCGTGTCGATGCCGGTGTCGTTCACCGCATCGCTTGCTTCCTCGTAGGTCGCGTTGAGGCGGAACTCGGACGTTCCGAACGGGAACGTCTCCCCTTCGGTCGGGTTGAACGAAGTGAACGACGGCGCTTCGCGGTCGTCTTCGATGGTGAAGTTGACCTGCTCGGTCGCCGTGTTCGCCGTGAGGTTCGTGTCCGACGCTTCGATGGTCACCGTGTAGTCACCGGGTGCCAGCGCGTGCGTCGTGTAGTTCACCGACTCGTTGGTGATAGCCGCCGAGCCAGTGACGTCCATGCTGTCGGTGCCGTTGTCGAGCGTGACTGTGACCGACGATTCGTTGACTTCGACGTCGTCCGAGAGCGTGGCGTTCACGTCGACCGTGTTCTCGGTCTCGTTGAACGTTGCGCCTTCGGCCGGAGTGTCGAAGGTAATCGTCGGCGCGGTCGTATCGTTCACCATTGCACCGTAGGTGGACAGTCCACCGCGGGTCCCCACGTAGTAGTCACCGTTGAGACCGAACGGGTCGGTCTGGCGCTCAGTCGGGAGGACCTTCGTCCCACCGTTCTCGATGTAGGTGATGTAGAAGCCCTGTCCCGTCGTGTCGAGGTCTTCGCTGAAGCCGTAGGAGACTTCCTCGATTTGGTCGTCGGACAGTCCGGAGTTCGCTTCGAGGTACCGCGTTGCTGCGGTGCCCTGTGAGAGCGCGTTCGGCGGAACGTTCGTATCGGACAGCGTGATGACCGTCTGGCCGTCCGGCAGGTTCGCCGAGTCGCTGGCGTTGATGTGGATGAACGTGTCGCCGCTCGCACTCACGAGGAGGACGGTCTTGTCGTCCGAGAAGTTGTGACCCTCAACCTTCGAGGTGCTGGTGTCGCTCGCCGAGTTGCCGGCGAGGTCGGTTCCGGAAACGTCCAGCGTGTACTCGCCGGACGCGTTCGTGTCGAGTTCGTCGGTCCACGTCGTCGAGCCGACCTTCGTGAGTGTCAGGGCTTCCGTGTTCGAATTGGGGTACGTAACCTCTGCGTCCGGCGTCGTGGCGAGCGATTCCGTGCTCGTCACGTTGACGGTGAGGTTCCCCGTCGCCTCGTTGAAGTCGAGCGTTGCCGCAATTCCGGGCTTCGTCGTGTCGACCACGACGGGGTTGTTCCGGGTGACGACGCGCTCGTTGTTCGCTTCGTCGGTGACCGTCGCTTTCACGCTGTAGGTGCCGTCCGAGAGTGCGGACGTCACGTCGAGCGTGTGGTCCGCACCGGACGTCTGGCCCGACGTTCGCGTGAACGTCTTCTTCACGCCGGTTTCAGACTCCAGCGTGTAGACGATGGTGACGTTCTCATCAGTGCTGTACGTGACGTTGACCGAGTCGTTCGTGTAGACCGTGCTGTCGGTGCCGTCGATGGACGCGAGGTCGTACGTCGGCAAGTTGTTGTCGACAGAGACGGTCGCGTTGCCGACCTGGCTGTTGTCACCAGCGTCGGTGCTCACGAGCGTGAGGTTGTAGTTGCCGTTGGAGAGTTTGTTACCGCTGTCGTCAGTGGCGTCCCACTCGACGACGAACGAGTCGTCGCTCGCCTGTGCGAGCGTCGTCACGTCGCGCGTGTAGACCGCATCGCCGTTGGAGTCTTCGACGACGAACTGTGCGGTTTCGAGGTTCGCATCCCCGGCGTCGAGCGTGACGTTAACCGTGTTGTTGGCGCTCACGTGCTCCGAGATATCCGTCGAGAGGTCAGCCGTCGGCTTCGTCTCGTCGTACTCGAAGGTGAACAGACGCGAGGTCGCGTGACCAGCGTCGTCCTCGACCGTGAGCTTCGCGGTCGTCTCGCCTTCGGTCAGCGAGACGCCGAGTTCGGAGAAGTCGATTTCGAGCGCGGACTCGGTGTTGGTCGTCGCACCCGAGAGGTCGACGGTCTGCCCGTCGATGACGAGCGTCGTCGCGCTGGCGTTGATGCCCGTCTCCGAGCTACCGTGGCGGTTGTCGGCGAACGTCGCGTTGGTGGGGCTCGACGGCCCCGCGGCCGCCGTCCGGGGGGCGCCCTTCGTACGCCGCGGGGGGACGGAGGCCCAACCGCAGGGCCGCGTGGGCTCCTTTCCCTCCCCGTCCCGCGCCGGGGCCGGGCGCCGCCCCT
>NZ_JBZRPK010000405.1:0-4240 GCF_058382125.1 Haloferax sp. s1 | reverse complement strand
GTCACGACGGAATCGTACGGGAGGTCGATTTCACCGGCGGCGGCGCGTTCGGCCCCGTCGAGCGCGGCGAGAGAGTTCGCGGCCGCACTCGACGCGACGAGGTGACCTTCCTCCGAGGCGAGCCGTTGCATCTCGGCGTGGCTGTCTCGGTCGGAGATTTGGACGATTTCGTCGACTAACTCGGGGTCGAACAGTTCGTTGGTGTCGGGGTTGTGCGTACCGATTCCTTCGGTTTTGTATGGGGCTTCTTCCACGTCGCGGTCGTGGAGCGTGGAGTACAGCGAGCCTTCGGGTTCGACGGCGGTAACGAAGGTTTCTTCGTGGTGTTCGCGCCCGTATCGGGCCATTCCCATGAGCGTTCCCGCGGTCCCGCACCCGGCGACGAGCGCGCCGACTTCGTTGTCGAGGGTGTCGTAAATCTCCGGGGCGGTGGTCTCGTAGTGCGCTTCGGGATTGAGCGGATTCGAGAACTGCTGCGGAACGACGGCGTCGTCGAGTTCCTCGGCAAGTTGGTGAGCGCGGTCGATAGCGCCGCCCATACCGTCTTCGGTGGGCGTATTCACCACGTCGGCACCGAGCGCACGCATGAGTGTCTGCTTTTCGACGCTGAATCGTTCGGGGACGACGAACACGGCACGAATACCGAGTTGCCCGGCGGCGACAGCAAGACCGATACCGGTGTTTCCGGCGGTCGGTTCGACGACGGTTCCTCCCTCGGGGAGTTCGCCCGATTCGAGCATCTGTTCGAGCATGTACTTGCCGATGCGGTCCTTGACGCTCGCGCCGGGGTTGAACGACTCGAGTTTCGCGTAGACGGGTACCTCGTCGGGTGATGCGTGGACCCGGACGAGTGGCGTCTCGCCGATGGTGTCGAGCACCGAGTCGAAGGGTTCGCGGTGCGTGGTCATACGGGGGCAAATGTTGCCCCCGGTCCTGAACGTTTTCATCCGTTCGTCCGGGGTTCGTCGTCGGAGAAATAGCGGGGAAACCGGGGTTCGGAAGTCTACTGGTCCGTCGACGCGTTTTCGTCGCCGGCCGAATCAGCATCGTCGGACGCGTCGTCCGAGTCAGCGACCGAATCGGGCTGTACGTCCTCCGCTTCGGAGATGTGCGCCTGTGCGATGGCCGCGTCGAGGTCGACGCCTTGTTCTTCGGCAATCGCTTCGAGAATCGCCCGCTGTTCGGCGTTTTCGGCTTCGAGGCGGTCGACGCGCGCCTCCGTTTCATTGACGGTTTCTCTGACCTCGACGATTTGCTCGCGCAACTCGTTGAGCTTCTTGTACACGTCTTCGGCCATCTCTGCGACCTTCTGGAGCTTCTTTGCGGTTCCTCCGAGTGCCATATATCGCCCCTCGGACTCCGCGCTTGTACGAGTTCCGGTGCCAAATTATTGGGGGAGAGATGCATTGTCGGTCGAGGGTGACTGGTCGGTCCGGCGAGACTACCCGAGTTCGTTCGGGTCGACCCGAGACACGACGACGCGCAACCCTACGAGCGAAACGAGTCCAACGACGACCAGACCAATGACGGCGGCGCGAGCACCGAGACCGGCAGTCCCGAGCGCCAGTTTCGCCGCCGTATTCGCGGGGTTGAGCGGCAGGAGCGACGTGCCAGCGAAGACGAGGAGTACGCCGAGCGAGTAGAGCAGTTGCGACGTACGGCGGTCGGGTGCCGTAATCGCCACGGTTGCACCGAGTGTAACGACCACGGCTGTGAGACCAGCGACCAGCCCGAACAGCCACGTGACGTTGTCGATGCCGGTTCCATTGAGTTGGAGGAGGAGCATCCACGCGACCGCCTGAATCGGAGCTAACCCACCTGCTGCGAGGAGTTTTCCGTCCACGACCGCCGAGAAACTCACGGGTGCGACGCGGAGGAGTTCGAGCGTTCCGCGAGCAACCTCCTCGGTCAGTGAGTCCACGACGAGCGACCCCGAGATGAAGACGGGAAGGAACAACAGGAGCGGGACGAGCACTGTGTAGGTGAAGCCGAAGTACGGACTCGATTCTATCTCGACCGGCACGGGAAGCGGGTTCGTCGACAGGAACGCCCTCCGGTCGGCGCGCTCGTTTCGCTCCAGTTCGCGGAGTGCGTCGCGGAGTCGAACGACGACTGCCGTCGTCTCTACGCCCGTATCGGGCGCGACCGCCGAAACCTGTATGCGACCGTTCTCCCCCGTCGACGCCTCCAAGACGGCATCGACCTGCCGTTCTTCGAAGGCCGTCATCGCGGTCGACTGAGACGAGTACACGCGCCCGTCGAGTCCAGATTCGGACGCGACGGCGCGGAGCAAGTCCCTGACGGCATCCTCGTCGCCGGTGATGGCGACCTCGACCTGATAGCTCGCCGCACCCGGGTCGTACAGCGAGACGAGACCAACGACGAGGAACGACGAGAACGCCGCCACGAACAACTGGATGGCCAGCGCCAGTACGATGGTCTTCTCCTTCCGTAGACTACCGAGTTCGCGCCGAGCGATGGCGAATCGTGGGTTACCCAAGGGTCGTCACCACCTGCAGGTTGTAGACGAGGTGAATGCCAATCGCCCCGACGAGCGATAGAGCGTAGGCGGATTTCCCCCGACTCGCGCCGAGTGCGGTGACGCTTGCTGTCACGGCATGGAGCACGAGCGGCGCGAGGAGCAACCCAGCCGCAACGACGATACTGATGCCAGTCGCGTCGGCGACGCCCACGCCTGCCGGGGCGAATGCGGTCTGCCCGAGTGTGAGCGACTGGAGTCCGGCGATTTGGGCGATAGCTGTGAACTTCTCGCCCACGAAAAACCCGAGGCCGGAGAGGCCGCCGAGGACGAGTGACGTGCGGACCGTCCGCGCAAAGCGAGCGTTCTCGAAGGCGGCGTAGACGTGGAGACTCTTGGCGAGTTCTTCGACGACTGCGACCGCAACCAGAATGAGCGGGACGGTCACGTCGATTGGGAGAACGAACAACACGGCGATAGCGAGGAGTTCGGCGATGAAGACAAACGGAATGGACAGCGCCGACAGTGATGCAATCGACCGCGGACGCGAGATGCGACTGTCGAGCGCGTCGAGGAACTTGAGCGGAACCGACCGCTGGGTGAACATATCTTCTTCGCGGTAGACGCCGATTCCGAGGAGGAACAATACGACTGCGGCGAGGAGAATCGGGCCGACCGAGAAGGCGAACTCACCGAGCGGGATTGCATCGCCGCCCAAGTCGCGGACGACGAGTGTCAAAGGCGAGATGAGCGCGATTGGCGTAACGTTCGTGAAGATGGCCGGGACGAAGGTGTACGTCGTCAAGAACACCGAGACGGTGACCGTCACGAACGTGAGTTCCTTGAACGACCGGGCGAACATCGCGCCGACGAACGTCGCCGCGAGGAACAAGAGACCGATTGGGACGACGGCCGCAACGGAGACGAACCCGCCGCCGACGGCCATCGCGATGGCGGCGGTGATACCGACCATCCCGAGCAGGTACGGAAGCGTCTTCCCGGCGACGATGTCGCCCGGCGAGATGGGTGCGACGAGTAGCAGTTCGCCGCGTCGGTTGATTCGCTCGTTGAGGATGCTCGACCCGTACGCCTGAATCACGAAATTCATCGGCACGAGGAAGACGAACGCGAGGACGAGCGACGCGAAGGGGAACGGCGGATTGATGCTCGCTGGCGACCCGCTGGTGTCGCCGCCGAAGAGACTCGCTGCTCCACCGAGCGGCGACGCACCAATTTTGCCGTCGTCCGCGGCCGCGGCATCGGATGGGGCCGTTCCGGCTCCAGTCGAGCCATCTCCACTCACTGTGCCGGTGGAGGAACCGCTTCCGTCTGTTCCGTCCGTACCCGACGAACCGCCGGAGCCATCCCCGGCCGCACCAGCGCCGCCAGAGCTATCGTCGACCCGGCTTCCTGCGGGGACGAGTGCACCACGCTCCCGGTACTGGAGGTTGACGACGACGGGGAACGCCGCGGATTGATTCTCCTCGCGGACCATCTGCCGCTCGTTGTACGACTGAACTGCATCCCTGAACGCTCCGTAAGCTGCGTCTCCGGTTCGCGTGTCGGCCACGGAGACGTGCCGTTCGGTGACGATGAGTTCGACGTTCGGGTCCGATATCGGTCTCGGGTCGAGCGTCGGTGACTGGTCGACTGCGTCGTAATACGGGCTGTCGGATGCGATTCCGACTCGGTAGAGGTCGCGGTCGAGGGCGGCTCCGCTTCCCGCTGCTCCGGCGGCGATGCCCCCAGCAACCAGTATGG
>NZ_JBZRPK010000406.1:0-4257 GCF_058382125.1 Haloferax sp. s1 | reverse complement strand
TACGACGTAGTCTGGTAGAGTGGCGGGGCGCGGGCCCCTGTCGCCGGGTCGGGGTCCTGCCCGGCGTGGAGACCGCGAGTGCGGAAACCTCTGGTCATGTACGTGGTGCATAATTCTGTACAGATGAATAACCGTCAGTTACGGCAAGCGTTGCCCACGTCAGGATTTCAGCCGAATCGAGAGCGTATTTGGAACATTGTCACCTGAATAGAATGTATTTAAAAATAACACACATTATGAGAGTTTATTCAGGACATTGTCTATTTCCGGACAGTAAATTGCATACGCTCGCGCGCATGAGTGCAGTTATATGAAGTGTCTCCGGGCTCACTTCGACAACGAAGAAAACCCGTTCGGGAGCCCCTACGACCTGTTTACCGTCGAAGGTCAGCGGCCGTGCGGCGAGTTGCGCGACCTCCGTCTCCGGCCCGACGGAACTGTCGTCGAGCTGTGTATTCTCGAGAACGCACCACCGGATATCGAGTCTCGACTCGATGAACACCCCGATATCGTCGATTTCGACGTTGGGGAAACTTCCGATGGTGGCGTCGTGTGCCACGTCCACCTCGTCCCCAACGATGACGTGCGACGGTTGCTCGAACTCGTCGACGAACACGACCTGTTACTCGACACCCCGATTCGACTCACCCACGATGGCGTCGTCGTCAACGTCCTCGGGAATCACACACAGCTCACCGGTGCCGTCTCGTCACTGCCGGAATCCTTCACGGACGCCTTCTGCGTCGAGGGACTTTCGGACTACGAACCGGTGCGAAATGGCGTGCGCGCCGAGCTCACCCACCGCCAGCGGGAAGTCCTCGAAACCGCCGTCGAAAGCGGTTACTACGACATTCCGCGGCAGATTTCTATCGAAGAACTCGCCACCGAACTCGAGTGTTCGCCGAGTACCGTCTCCGAACATCTCCGCAAGGTGGAATCGAGAGTACTGACCCAACTTAGGTAGCCACTATATAAAGGGCCGGCGGGCATCGGCAGCAACCCCATTCGGGAGTAGCCCGTACCAATAAGTATGTCAGAAGCACCGCAGAAACGCCGCGAACAACCCCCAGGCCCGTCTGGCGTGCCAGTGGTACAGAACACGTTCCAGTACGCGGACGACCCGCTCGAGTTCATCACCGATGTCGCCCGTGAACACGGTCCGGTCGCCGAATACGACATCGGCGGTATTTCGTTCTATCAGGTGAGCGACCCCGAACTCGCCGAACACGTCCTCGTTCAGGAGAACCAGCGGTACATCAAGGGCGAACTCTTCCAGGATTCGCTCGGGACGGTGCTCGGCGAAGGTCTTCTCACCAGCGAAGGCGAGTTCTGGCGGCAGCAGCGCCACCTGATGCAGCCGGCGTTCTTCCCGCAGATGCTCAAGCGGTACAGCGAGATAATGGTCGAGTACACGGAACGGATGCTGTCGTCGTGGGAAGACGGCGAGACGCGGGACATCCACGAGGACATGATGAGCCTCACGGTCGAAATCGCCGCCAAGACGCTCTTCGACGTGGACATCCGCGAAGAGGAATCGGCCGTCGGTGACGCGCTCGAAACCGTCATGGACTACTCGTCGACTTCGATGCGTCGCCCCGTCGACGTGCCGCAGTGGGTCCCGACCCCGCGCAACCGCCGGTACAAGCAGGCGCTCGAAGACCTCACCGAGGTCGTCGGCCGCATCGTCGAGGAGCACAGGGAGGGCGAACTCGACCCCGAGTCGAACGACATCGTCTCGCTTCTGTTGACCTTCCGCGACGACGACGGCAACCCGCTTCCGGACAAGCAGATTCGAGACGAGTTGGTCACCATCCTGCTCGCCGGCCACGAGACGACGGCGCTCGCGCTTACCTACACGCTCCACCTCCTCGGCACCAATCCCGAGCAGGCTGACACCCTCCGCGACGAACTCGACAGCGTCCTCGACGGCGACAGTCCCACGTTCACCGACCTCGACGACATGACGTACACCGAGCAGGTCATCACTGAGGGGATGCGCATCTACCCGCCCGTCTGGGAACTCGTCCGCGAAGCCGCCGAACCCGATACCATCGGCGGCTACGACATCGAACCGGGTCAGACGGTGTCGGCCCAGCAGTGGGTCATCCACCGCGACCCCCGGTTCTACGACGACCCGCTCGAGTTCCGCCCGAGTCGGTGGACGAAGGAGTTCAAGCGCGACCTGCCGAAGTTCGCGTACTTCCCGTTCGGTGGCGGTCCGCGCCGCTGTATCGGTGACCGGTTCGCGCTCCTCGAAGCGCGCCTCGCACTCGCGACGATTGCGCAGTCGTGGACCGTCGACCCGACCCACGAACTCGAATTCGACCCCTCGATTACCCTCCGCCCCGAGGGTACCGTCGAGATGGTCGTCAATCGTCGGTAACGCCACCGTCGCCAACAACCTCCACACTCACCAATCACCACAACTCCCACTACACAACCGCACCTCCCCCACCACCACCCCCCCCCCCCCCCCCCACCACCCCCCCCGACCCTGCCCCCCCTCGGTAGCCGTTGCGGCCCCCGCCCGCCCCGTCCACCGTCGCTCCCCCTCCGCGGGGGCCGGCAACAAAAAACCTGAGTACCTTTCGTATCGCGACTATTCTTCGGCGAGTTCGGCTTCCGCGGCTTCGACGCCAGCCTCGACATCGACATCGACGCCCGCGTCGGCCATCGCCTCGCCCACAGTTCGGACCCCGCGCACGATGTGTTCGGGTTCGAGTCCACCCATGTTCGAGACGCGGAAGATTTGCCCACCGAGGTGGGCCTGCCCGCCGGAGATGCTGACGTTCCGTTCGGTCACGCCGTCGAAGAACTCGTCGGCGTCGTCGCCGTACACTTCTTCGGGGAGCGAAACCGCGGTGAGCGTGTTCGAGAGTTCCGTCTCACCCTCCGGGTTGGCGAAGAGTTCGAGACCCATCGCCTGAAAGCCCGCGCGGAACGCGGCGGACTGCTGGCGGTGACGCTCGATACGCGTCGGCATCGTCTCTTCGGCGATGTCTTCGACCGCGACGGCGAGCGCTCGAAAGAGCGGGACGGCACTCGTAAAGGGCGTCTGGTGCTGTTCGGCCTTCCGGAGGTGCCAGTCGAGGTCCTCGTAGAACGGCGCGGCCTCACCGTCGATTCGGTCTTTCACGCGCTCTGTGACGTACATCGCGCTGACCCCCGGCGGCGCGGCGAGCGCCTTCTGGGAGTCGGTGATGGCGATGTCGACGTTCCAGTCGTCGATTTTGAACTCGTCGCCGCCGATGGACGTGACGCCGTCGACCACGAAGGTGGCGTCGTGGGCCTTAGCGACTTCGCCGACCGCTTCCGCGGGATTGAGGAGACCCGTCGAGGTCTCGTTGTGGACCATCGTGACCACGTCGGTGTCGTCGGTGACGGCTTCCTCGACGGCGTCAACGGGGATGGACTCGCCCCACTCGACTTCGACGCGGGTCACGTCGGCGTAGCGGTCCGCGATGCGGGCGAACCGACGACCGAACTTCCCGTTGACGAGCGAGACGACGTTCCCGCCGTCTCCGACGAGGTTGGCGACGGCGGCTTCCATGCCCATCGTCGCGGTTCCGTTGAAGATGAGAGACGTTCCCTCCTCGGCGGTAGACGCTCCGGAGCGCGTCGAGTTGGTGAAGATGTAGTCCAGAGCGTTCTGTGCACGCTCGTACACCGCTTCGAAGTCGGCCGACCGGTGAGACACCATTGGCTCGGACATCGAGTCGAGCACTTCGTCGGTGACCGGTACCGGACCGGGGTTCAAGAGGAGGAAGTCCTCTGCCATGGTTCGACCTCACGCTCTCCCCTGATAAGGTTCGCGGGTCTCCGCAAAGGATGCCGTTGGTGCGAGTGCTGACACGAGGTACATTGGGTCGGTACCTGCCCCCGGTCGGTGTGTTTACCCCCCGGTAGTTCGACCACACTAACAATGACCAGCGCCGACGTCGACGCCGAGTCGAACCCCTATCTCCGCGACCCGCCGACCGACTTCGAAGACGCCGAAACGCTCTCTCGCGAGGAGGCCGAGTCGCAAGCGGAACTCCTTCGCGAGGCCATCCGCGAACACGACCACCGATACTACGTCGAGGCCGAGCCACTCATCTCCGACGCGGCCTACGACGCGCTCTTCTCCCGACTCGTCGCGCTCGAAGGCACCTTCGACCTCGATACGACGAACAGTCCGACGAGTCGCGTCGGCGGCGAACCCATCGAGGCGCTGGAGACGGTCGAACACGTCGCGCCCATGCTCTCTAGCGACCAGAG
>NZ_JBZRPK010000407.1:0-4262 GCF_058382125.1 Haloferax sp. s1 | reverse complement strand
GCGTTGTTCCTCGTCGGTGTACTCAGTCATCCTCGAATCGTTTAGGGAATGAGCGTTCTTAACGGTTACTCGTTTGCGACTTACTGGAACGCGTGAGCGCCGCCCACAGCCAGCGAAGCGGCGGTGATTGCCACAGCAAAGCCGAGTGCCTTCGTTAACTGATCCGGTCCCGCAACCATCAGGCCTGCACCGACGAGCGTGAGCACGCCGAACAACGCCGCAAAGCCGATGGACTTGTCGGATTGCACCGTCTTGGTTTCCATATCCCCGACCTTTTCGGGCGTGTACTTAGTTCATTCGACACTGCTTATCGTGCGTCTGTATAACGCGGAGTTCTGACGAGAGATGTCACCGAACCGTGAATTTGAATCATACGTTCGTCCGGATGCTATCACGAGGCAAATCCTCGCTCGTCCGTTCGACATTTGTACCACTAGTCTCGAGTGACCACAACGATGGGACTTATATCCGCACTGTTCGGCGGACGACTCCGAACCGCACTCGTTGTACTGCTCCTCGTCGGGGCGGGTGTCGGCGGGGCGTACGCCACAGGTATTATCGGCGCGCCGAGCGTCGACGGTGTCGACAACCGATTCGCTAGCGTCAATCAGACGACGACGGTCATCGGGACCGATATCCGCGTCTCGAACCCGAACCCGATTTCGGCGAACCTCTCCGGACTGTCCGTAGACTACGCTATCGACATGAACGGTCTCCGGATGGCAACCGGCGAAAAACGGGGAATCGCTATCGGTCAAGGAACGACCGCGGTTCCGCTTCGGACGACGCTTTCGAACGAACGCATCCCCGACTGGTGGGTATCGCACATCCAGAACGGCGAGCACACGGCGCTCCGCGTCAACGCGACCGTCACCTCCGAGACGCTCGGGAAGACCTTCGAGGCCCCGGAGATAACTCGGAGCATCGACACGGACCTGCTTTCGGCGTTCAACTCCACTGAAACCCGCGAGATAAACGCCGACAAACCGCTGGTCTCCGACCCGGTGTTGTACATCAACGAGACGAGCGCCGAGTGGGGCGACTCTACGGAAGAGCGCACGGCACTCGAACTCACCTTCGTCGTCCACAACCCCAAACCGTACCCGGTCGCCATCTCCGAACTCGGCTACAACATCTCCATGAACGACGTGGATGTGGGCGAGGGAACGACGGAATCCGAGTACGCAATCCCGCCGAAGACGACGAAGACAATCGAGGCGACGACCTACATCGAAAACGACAAACTCGACGAGTGGTGGGTGACGCACCTCGAACGCAATCAGACGACCGACCTACGCATCGACTTCTACGCGAAACTCGATGCTGGTGGCACGACGCTTACGGTCCCGCTCGATGCGCTGACCTACGAGAAGACCTTCGAGACGGACATCTTCGGCAACAAAGCGGCGTCGGGGACGAACTCCACGGCGGGTTCGTCGTCCGACGAGACGACCACGACTGAGGACGCGACTACGGCCGAAGAGACGACCACGACGCAATCATCCGACTCAACTACGACGACCGAAACGAGTACGGCAACCACGACGACAACGACGACAACGACGACTACCGCAACTACAACGACGACTACCGCAACTACAACGACGACTACCGCAACTACAACGACAACCGAGTCGACTACCACCGCAAGCAACGAGACGACTACCGACGACGGGTTGTTGTAGCCCGTTTCGATAGCAAGGGTGAGGGCCTCTGCGGTCCACCGCGGTGATTCCTGACCCAGCCGACAAGATTTTACATTGTGCCGCGGTACGACTGAGTATGACACGGAGTACTCACTCTCCTGATCGAGTTCTTCTCCCGCGATGAGAATCCTGTAACCGTCGAGAGCGACGACGAAACAATTGTTGTCTCCTTCGGCGACCAGACGTGTGAATTGTCCCGTGATGCCGCTTCAGACCTGCAAGAAGCCATCGGCACGGCGCTGACCGAGAAACGCGAGTTCTTCCGCACGGCAGGCGAGTACCGCCAAGACGGGAGTTACGTCGTCTCCCGACGCGGCGCAGATTCGACTGGTAACGCGAAAGTATTCACCAGTTTCGACGAGCTGCGCCGCCTGTACAAGCGACTGCCGGAGCGCTTTACCGCCGACGACGTTGGCCGGACCGGTATCACCGGGTCCCGTCGCCACATGATAATCCGCCACTTTGGCGAGCATCCGGCGTTCGACTGCCGTATCGCCAGTCGGAATCCGTTGACGGGTGAAAAACAGTCGAGCGACACCGATACTAAAGACACAGTAGAATTGGTCGCCGACTGAGGGCGACTCGGTGCTCGACCGAGGGCGACCTATCGCCCGAATTAGTCGAGCGTGACGTGTTCTGACTCTTCGTTGAGCGCCAGGTTCGCCGCTATTTCGGCGTTCCGCATCGCATACTGCGCAGTCTGCTGGAGGCTCACGAGCACCTCGCGAATCTGGAGGAGTTGCTGGTTATCCATCTCCGGAAGGTCGTTGAGGATGTCGCGCTCGCGGTCTCGAATCTCGCGGAACAGTTCGCGGCACTCGATGGTGTGGTCGTAGTTACGCTCGACGACCGCCTTCACTGCAGTCGTCGTAATCTCGTCCACGTGGTCCGTGAACTCCCGGATTCGTCGCATCGTCGACTGGTCGACGTCGAGGGTGTGGCCGTCGGCGTCCATGACGATGTTGGCGATGTCCTCGGCGTTGTCGGCGGTCAGTTCGAGGTTCTTCGCCACAGAGCGGTAGCCGATGAGCGGGAACCCTGAGTCGAGACCGACGGCCCGTGCGAGGTTGGGGTTCTGGTAGGACGTGAAAATGAGACGAAGCAGCAGGACGAAAATCTTGTTCGCCTGACGCTCGCGGTTGAGTGCCCGCTGTGCGAGGTCGGGATTTCCGTGGGCGAGCGCCTTCACGGCTTCGCCGCGCATCGTGCTGCCCGTGTTCTCCAACCGTTTGAGGAGATTGTCGAGGCTGAAGTCCTCGGCGTCGACCGAGCAACGAATGGCGATTCGTTCGGGCGTCTCCTCGATGACGCCGAGACCCATAAGCTGCGTCTCGGCCTTGTAGACGGCGTTGATGTGGTCGGAGTCGAGTGCGCCTTCGCTCTTTTCGATGTGGATGACGCGCCGTCCGAGGACGTACTGCGCCACGATTGCGCGTTCGAGCGCCTCGGCGTTCAGATTATCCGCACGAATCGTTGCTTTCGAATCTTCGGTGCTGACCGACTCGGGAAGGACCGTAAGGGTTCCTTTACCGCTCGTTCGAATCGTCACCTCGTCCCCCTTGTCGACGTTGTGTTCCTTGGCCCACTCCGCTGGGAGCGTCATCGCCAGCGTGGAGGGACCGAGACGCTGGACTTTCCGGGTCTCCATGCCATGTCGAACCCATCCAATGACCTTAAATCTCACCATATGTCACTCCCTGTCAATAATAGTTATGAACCAGAATTGAACATCCCCACGAAACCTAAATCACATCGAGGTACAGCGGTTTGCGTCGTAGTAGTCGCAATCGACGCGGCCGAGTCACTCGATTTTCATCATCCGCCGCTCGACGCGGCCGACCCGGACTTTGGTCCAGCCACGGAGTTCTTCATCGAGGTCCGTATCATCGGTGTCCACGCGGAGGACCGGAATTGTGTCGAGTTTCGACCGCGAGGCGACGACCGACACGTCACACCGCCGAATCACGTCGGGAGAGAGTTGCGGGTTTCCGCGGCCGAAGACGAAGCCCTGTCCACCGATGGGCGTGACGACGATGACGTTTTCCTCGCCGAGATTTGCGAGGATTTCGTCCTCAGTCGCGTCACGAACGAGGACTTCGCCGTCGCGATACACGTCGACGCCGAGTGGCGACCCGTCGATACCGAGTTCGGATTTGACCGCGCCGACAGTGCTTCCGGGACCGAGGACGTACGTGACGCCTTCGCTACTCCGGATGTCGTCGGCCACGCCGGAAGCGAGTGCTTCGACCGTTCCGCCGCTCGTCTGTTTCGACGACTGCAGGTCCTCGGCGACGGGCACGTGAGCGACCGCTCGAAGTTCGGGATGGACCTCCCCGGCGCGATAGTTGTCTTCGTCGATATCCATGACTTCGCGGGCTTCGGTCCGCTCGAACGAGGTTGCGATGTGTGCGGCGTCCTCCGGTGAGACGGCGAAGACGGACGAATAGACCTTCACGCCGGCGGGGACACCGAGCATCGGCACGTCGCTTCCGTCGAGGGCTTCGGCCACGTCGGCCGCGGTTCCGTCGCCGCCGACGAACAACACGAGGTCGACAC
>NZ_JBZRPK010000408.1:0-4268 GCF_058382125.1 Haloferax sp. s1 | reverse complement strand
CCCGAGGAGGGGGCGCTCCGTCGGGGGGCGGCCGAGGCGCGCGCCGCCCAGTTGGAGCCCGTCACCGACCGGATGGACGAAGCGTACCTCCCGCCGACCGCGGCGAACCCTTATCCGGGATGCCGCCCCACTCCCGAGCATGCTCGACGTTCCCGTCCCCGAACCGCCGACGCTTCCGAAGGTCGACCCGAACCAGTACGACGATGCGGAGGTTGCGGTCGACGCCGACTTCAAGCGAACCGAACTGGAGCAGTTCCTCGCCGACGGCGCGTGGGCCGACGCGTTCGAAGCGTGGGCGGCGGAGACACCAGTCTCCGAGGAACAGTGGCAGGTCGTCCTCGACCTCGACTTGCTCACGTACTTCGATTTCTTCTGGGACGATTTTGCGGACCGAGTTGGCTACCACGCCCCCGGACTTCCCGAAGATTGGAAAGAACGCGAGTTACATCCCGAGTTGACCTCGTGGGGACAAGTGTCGTCGATAAACGCCGGCCTTACCGAACTCGGACAGGAGGTGTGTGACGTGCTCAAAGACGACTACATCGACTGGGAGTCGGGGTACGAAGCGCCCGACGACCTGCCGGATTTTGGGTAAGGAATCTCCACGAACGTGATACGTCACCACTGACTGATTGGTCTGCAGTGTGTTGGTTTCTAGCCACAATCTTGGAGGAGCATCAGAGCCATCTACTGACCCCAATCGCTTTAGCCTAGAATGGATGCATTACTGCTATATTTTACTTGATAATCAATCGTAATAGCTCACACAAAATCTCTATATGGCCCAGAGCTTAGTATCAACACAAGAACCCATGTCCCACGCTGCCGGTAACGATGTCACTCAGCAAGCACCTGAGGACATCATTGGTGACCCGTTGGAGTCCTTCTCGGCACAAATGGACTCGTTTGGCAGTCTGATATCACTCGTCTTCGATGACTATGAGAATTTCATAGATGAATTAGTCCGGAAAGTGATTGAGCTCCCACCAGAGAGGCGCTTTACTCATTCACACGAGATTGTTGAGGAACAAGTTAGTGAGGAGTTCGGTACTGCAGACGTATTGAGTGCGCAGTTTCCCCAGTTGAACGGTAAGCAACTCTCTCGCTTTATGAGCCAAATCAATGAACAGATACTGAAAAATGTGCTACGTGGAATCTATTTTGACCGCGAGCCGGATACTCGGTTAGTACTTGCAGCACTTGTCCAGTCGACGGAGCATTTTATGTCTGCCATTGAGGATAATCAGTGTGAACGTGCAGTAAGACAGAGGTCGTACAGCGCTCCCCTTGGGCTATTATGTAGGTTGATGTATACTGCAAGGAACCCTGACGAATCTACTATCGAGGATATCGCTATGGATGTTTCACGGTCTCACTATTACTTTGGCTCGGCTTCTAGTAGTGACTCGGAGAATCCCCCGAACCCAGACAATAGACCGTCCTCGGAAGTGATTCAAGAGGTTCGTGAGTACGGTGCGGCTATTGCGTATGCTAATACCCAAATTTCCCTCGGACGGGGTAGCGAGCTAGCACACCTTACCGAGCGAGAATTCAGAACCCGTGTGTTGAAAGAGCATAAAATTCCTGTCCGAAATGGTCCGCAGTCAGCAGAGGACTTGGGCGACCGAATTTAAAAATGACTGATGCTTTTGTCATAGACAACTGTATCCTTTCTTCTTTCTGCTTTGCGGATTGGTTTGACGCAATTACCTTCTGGAAATCGGATTACGACCTCCTTGTCACTCGTCGAGTGTGGGAAGATGAATTCGTGTCACATCACGACCAAGTTCAACCAGATTGGCTATCAATTCGTAGTGTAGACCTGAGCAGCATTCAGGTTCAAGCTAGTGGTCAATTGAGCAAAAAAGACTGGTCCTGTATTGGTCTTGCTGAAGAATACGATGGCAACGCCGCGGTCATCACCAATGATTACCGTCTAAAAACGACCGCTGAGAAGAGGGGTCTCCGAGGAATCTGGGGAACTAGGTTTGCAATAGACACGTACGAGCGATGTGGTATCCCTGTCGATGTTTACGAAAGCGGCCTGCCACAATATCTGGAGGATGTATTACTCCCACCAGAAGCCCAAAAAGCTCTGAAAGAAGCAGAGAAAATATAACTAACCGACTTCACCCAACCGATTTTGTAAATTTCTGTGATTCAACATGGCTCGGTGGCGTAGCCACATGTGTGATAGTTCATATGAGAGGCCAGAGACAGTGCCACAGTGTCGGAGTAAGCGTTATGTCCTCCGCGACACACGAATCAGCTAGCATGCGACAGTATCGGACTGCACGCTGCCGACACGCAGCCACGCAGTCCCAACTCTCCGCTGTCGTCGCCGACTCGCTCATTATTGCGGGGCGTTAGCCTCGCATAACCCCAATTTCGTTTCTCGCGCGCATCGACTCTGAGCACCCGCAGTACACCGTATGGAGGGACACATGCACCACACCCGACAGCAGTATCGACGACAGACAGCTTTCGGACGCTGGCGACGAGCCACCCGTTCGAAACAGCGGAGCGTAGACCATGTCTGAGAGCGACCAGACGGAACGCCCGACGGACGCGGACGAGACCCGCCGTTTTGATATATATCCGCGAGAACGTCGGGGTATGGAAGACATCGCAGACCAGTACACGCCGTCGGATGTCGAATCCGCAGTCGGCGAGTACTGGGACGAGAACGACGCGTACGAGGCGACGAAGGAGGCACACGCCGACGACCCGTCGTTCTTCTTCGTCGACGGCCCGCCGTACACGTCCGGCCAGATGCACCTCGGCACGGCGTGGAACAAGACGCTGAAGGACGCCGCCATCCGCTACAAGCGCATGACGGGGCACCACGTCACCGACCGCCCCGGATACGACATGCACGGTCTCCCCATCGAGGTCAAAGTCGAAGAGGAACTCGGCTTCACCTCGAAGCGCGACATCGAGGAGTTCGGCATGGAGGCGTTCATCGACAAGTGCAAGGAGTTCGCCGTCCGTAACCGCAAGGCCATGGACGAGGACTTCCAGTCTATCGGCGCGTGGATGGACTGGGACAACCCCTACCAGACGCTGTCTCCCGAGTACATGGAGTCCGCGTGGTGGGCCTTCTCGAAAGTCGCCGAAAACGGACTAGTCGAACAGGGCAAGCGGTCGGTCAACTACTGCCCGCGCTGTCAGACCGCCATCGCCGCGAACGAGGTCGAATACGACGAAATCACGTCGCCGTCTATCTACGTCAAGTTCCCGCTGAAGGGCCGCGAGGGCAACCTCGTCATCTGGACGACGACGCCGAGGACCATTCCCGCGAACACCTTCGTCGCCGTCGCCGACGAGATGACCTATCAGGAGGTCCGCGCCGAGAAGGACGGCGAGAGCGAAGTGCTCTACGTCGCCGAACCCTGCGTCGAGGAAGTCCTGAAGAAGGGCCGCTACGAGGACTACGAAGTCCTCTCGGAACTCACCGGCGAGGAAATGGTCGGCTGGGAGTACGAGCACCCGCTTGTAGACGTACTGACCGAGTACGCCGACTTCGAAGGCGCTGGACAGGTCTACACCGCCGACTACGTCGAAGCCGACCGCACGGGGCTGGTTCACTCCGCGCCCGGTCACGGTCAAGAGGACTTCGCCCGCGCACAGGAACTCGGTCTCGACGTGTTCGTCCCCGTCGACGGCAAAGGCGAGTTCACGGAGCAGGCCGGCGACTACGTCGGGACGTTCGTCCGCGACGCCAACCCGGCGGTCATGGACGACCTCGACGAGCGCGGTCACCTGCTCCACGCAGGCGAACACGACCACCGCTACGGGCACTGTTGGCGCTGCGATACGGACATCATCTTCCTCGCCACCGACCAGTGGTTCATCACGGTCACGGACATCAAAGACCAACTGCTGGACAACATCGAGGAGTCCGAGTGGCACCCGCAGTGGGCGCGCGACAACCGCTTCCGAGACTTCGTGAGCGACGCGCCCGACTGGAACATCTCTCGCCAGCGCTACTGGGGTATCCCGCTTCCCATCTGGGTTCCGCAGGACCCCGACGCCGACGCCGCAGAAGAGATGATTGTCGTTGGCACCCGCGAAGAACTCGCCGAGCGCGCCGACCAGGATATCGACCCCGAGACGGTCGACCTCCACCGGCCATCGGTCGACCCCATCACCATCACCGAAGACGGCGTGACCTACGAGCGCGTTCCCGACGTGTTCGACGTGTGGATCGACTCCTCGGTCGCCACGTGGGGCACCCCCGCCCTCCCGAGCGAGCCGGGGGACCACGG
>NZ_JBZRPK010000409.1:0-4274 GCF_058382125.1 Haloferax sp. s1 | reverse complement strand
AAACTCGACCAACAGGCCGCACGGCCGCTCGCCGCCGCACGCGACGCGCTCGCTCGGGGTGCGGTCGATGCCGGTTCCGGAGTGCGTGCTCCGGGGCGCGCTGTCCGTCTCGTTGCGGATGCAGAGGCTCCCGTCGAGACGCTCACGACGATTCTCGCGAAACACACGCAGGGTCACGGCGTCCTCGACGACCTGTTTTCGGACCCCGCCGTCTCCGACGTGTACGTCTCGACCCCGGCCGACGAGAACCCGATTCGCGTCGTCGTCGACGGCACGTCGATGCCGACGAACGTTCGCCTCGCGCCCGGTGGTGCCGAGTCGCTCGCCTCTCGTCTGCGACGAGTGAGCGGGGCGTCGTTCTCCCGCGCCGACCCGACGCTCGACACGGTGGTCGATGCGGGCGGCGTGAGCGTCCGTGTCGCGGGCGTGACCGCGCCAGCGAGCGACGGACTCGGGTTCGCGTTCCGCCGTCACGACGAAACGCCGCTTACGCTCCCCGCGCTCGTTGCGAACGGAACGATTTTGGCTGACGCCGCGGCGCTCTGTTCGCTCGCGGTCGAACGCGGTGCGTCAGTTCTCGTCGCCGGGTCACGCGGGGCAGGGAAGACGACGTTCCTCGGGTCGCTTCTATGGGAACTCCCGAGCGACGTTCGCACCGTTCTCATCGAGGACACGCCCGAACTCCCTGCGTCGAGTCTGCGGTCCGCCGACCGCGACGTGCAGACGCTGCGGACCGACACGACCGGTGGCCCGGAGCCGACGCCGCAGGAGGCGCTTCACGCGGCGCTTCGATTGGGTGACGGCGCACTCGCACTCGGGGAGGTTCGCGGCGAGGAAGCCGCGGTTCTCTACGAGGCAATGCGTGTCGGCGCGAACGCAAACGCCGTCCTCGGAACGATTCACGGCGACGGCGCGGCGGATGTTCGCGAGCGCGTCGTTTCCGACCTCGACGTTCCTGCGTCGTCGTTCGCGGCAACCGACCTCGTCATTACGTGCGAGCGCGCGGAGACCCACCGCGTCGCCCGTGTCGAGGAGGTCCGACCAACCGGCGATGACGCTGCGTTCGAGACACTGTTCAGCCACGACGGCGACTCGCTTGTCTCTTCAGGAGCCGTCTCACGTGGTGATAGCCTCGCGGTCGAGTCCCTCTCTCGTCCGGGCGAGTCGTACGCTGACGTACTCGACGCACTGGAAACTCGGACAGCCTTCCTCAAATCGCTCGCCGAAACCGGCCGAACGAAGCCCGCTGACCTCGCCGCGGCCCGTGCGGAGCGTGATTCCGAATGCTGACGACGATTGTCTCTTCGGCCGTGACGACGCTCGCGAAGCTTGCTCCCGCAGACGTTGCCCCGAGCGACGAGTTGCAACGGTCGCTCGCGTTCCTCGGATACGACCTCGACGCCGAGACGGTCGTCAGCGCGGGCTACGGCGCAACTGTTCCTGCAGGACTGCTCGCCGGGCTGCTCGCTCTCGTCGCTCGGTTGCCGACCATCTCGGTCGTTTTCGTCGCGCTCGCGGCAGCGCTCGGAACCGCTCATGCGGTGCACACGCTCCCGGTCTGGCTGGCGACGCTCCGCCGAACTCGGGCACTCGGTAACGCGCCGGAACTCGTCGGCCGCATCGCGCTTCGGATGCGCATCGAACCCTCCGTCGAGCGGGCTGCCTCGTTCGCCGCCCGTGCCGACGACGACCCGCTTTCGACCTCGCTTGCGGCCCACACCAACCGCGCCCGCGGGACGCCGACAACCGGACTCGGTGAGTTTGCCGACGCGTGGCGCGAGTGGTTCCCGGCGCTCGACCGAGCGACGGCGCTGCTCCAGACGGCAGCAGATGTTCCCGACGGAGAGCGGGACCGCACGCTCGACCGCGCGCACGAAGTCGTCCGCGAGGGGACACAGGACCGCCTTGCCGACTTCGTCGGGTCGGTTCGCGGCCCAGTCACTGCAGTTTACGCCTTCGGCGTGTTGCTCCCGCTCGCGCTGGTCGGCGCACTCCCCGCGGCTCGGGTCGCTGGCGTCGGTATCACCTCGTCGCACGTCGTCTTTCTCTACGACTTCGTGCTTCCCGCCTGCCTCCTCGCCGTAGTCGGGTGGGTGCTCGTCCGCAGGCCGGTCGCCTTTGCACCGCTTTCAGTCGATACGTCTCACCCGGCTGTGGACGACCACCGTCTCGTCGCCGTACTCGGTGGCGGGGTTGCGGGTACTGCGGCCTTCGTCGCCGTCACCATGCTCGTCGCCCCGTGGGCGGCACCGCTCGCAGCCTTCGGTCTCGGCGTCGGAACTGCGCTCTTCGTCGCCGCGCGCCCGGTCATGGAACTCCGCGACCGCGTTCGGGCGGTCGAAGACGGGCTCTCGGACGTGCTCTATCTCGTCGGTCGCGCCGTCGGCGAGGGCGAGGCCGTCGAGTCCGCACTCGCCCGTGCCGCCACGTCGGTCCCCGGCGCGACGGGCGAACTGTTCGAAGATGCGGTCGGCGTCCAGCGTCGCCTCCGCGTGGGCGTCGTCGAGTCGTTCTGCGGCGAGTACGGCGTTCTCGACTCGGTACCCAGTCCACGCGTGGCCGGTGTCGCAACGCTGCTCGGACTCGCCGCCAGCGAGGGTCGCCCGGCGGGTCGCGCCATCGTCTCGATGGCTGACCAACTCACCGCACTCTCGCGTCTCGACGCCGAAGCGCGCCGCGAACTCGCATCGGTCACCGAGACGCTCTCGAACACGGCGGCCATCTTCGGCCCGCTCGTCGCCGGTGCGACCGTCGCGCTCGCAGACGGAATGGGACCCGCACGGACGCTCGACGAGACAGCCGTCACCGCGCCGATGGCGACCGGTGACCTCGGGTTCGCCGTCGGAGTGTACGTCCTCCTGTCGGCAATTATCCTCACGACGCTCTCGGTCGGTGTCGAGTACGGACTCGACCGTCACCTCGTCGCGTCGCGGGTCGGCAAGGCGCTCGTGTCGGCGACGACGACGTTCACTCTCGCCTTCGTCGCCGCGGGCACGCTCGTCTGAGTCGATAGGACCAATCCGCGACCTGTCTCGTGTCGTCTCTGTCTCAGTACTCTGGCTCCGTCCCACTCGTGCTGAGGTTTATATACTCGGACGGGACCACCCCGGTCTATGCTCGACGCACCGCTCGATTCCCTGTACACGTGGACCGCGCTTTCGGTGGCCGCGACCGTGCTTCTCGGCACGGTCGCCGGACTTCCGACCACGCCCGCACCTGACGCGTCCAGCGTCGCCGACACCGTCGATGGCGTCGCCGTTTCCGAGTTCGACACCACGGCCGAACACCCGCTGACCGCCGATGCCGTTCGCCTCGGTTCGAAGCGCATCGGCCTCAGAAACGAGGGCGGTGCCGCCCACGCGACGTTCGCGTTCGGGCCAATCACGCCCGCAACGCCCGACTCGCGGCTTGGGTCCGTCGCCATGGGTGCGAACCCGAATGCAGTCTTCGACTCGCCCGCTTCGTTCGCCGCCGCCGCAGCTGCCGCCCGTCAGCGCAACGCGACGTGGCGCTCGGCCGCCGAATCGCTCGTCGTTCGCCACGTCTCTTGGGAGGGTACGGATGTTACCGTCGTCGCAGCATAGAGCACAGACCTCGCCGGTCGCCGCCCTCACCGCGCTCTTCGTCGTCTGCGCGGCACTCTCGGGGTATGCGACGGTTCTCGACCGCTCGCTGCCGACTGCGGACCGTGACCTCGCGCCCGCAACGCTGGAAAACGTCGAATCGACGCTTGCAGACGACACTGGGACGGTCAACTTGTCGCGGATTTCGTCTGCGCCCGCCGCGTGTCCGGATGGGTACTCCTGCCGCATCGTCGTCGCGGTTGACGACGAACGGCGGGTCGTCGGTCCCGACGCGCCAGCAGGTGCCGACAGCGAGTCAACCCGAGTTAGCGTCCGCATCGAACCGGGCCGCGTCGGCTTCGGAACGCTTCGCGTGGAGGTGTGGCAATGACGGATGTCGCCTTCGACGTGACGCTCTGTCTCCTCCTCGTGAGCGCGAGCATCGGTATCGTCGTCACCGCCGATACCGGCGTGACCGGCGGGGACGCCGTCGACGCCGCCGGGATCGCATCGGCGCCAGCGGCCAGCACGGCGACGGGCCAGGGCGACCCCGAACCCCGCGGCCGGGGGGCCGGCCCGTCACTTCTCGAATCTCCGAAGGGCGTGGACGCCCGCGAACTCGACCGAACCGCCCACGGAAGTCTCTCGGGGCTGCTCGCCCGCTCGACGCTCGGCGCAGTCACGGTCGACGGTGTTCGTCTCACGCACGCC
>NZ_JBZRPK010000410.1:0-4298 GCF_058382125.1 Haloferax sp. s1 | reverse complement strand
CTCGTCGGCCCCTCGGGGTGTGGCAAGACGACGACGCTCCGGATGATTGCCGGATTCGAGACGCCGACAAGCGGGTCGGTCCGGTTCGACGGCGAAGACGTTACTCACCGTTCCCCGGAGACCCGAAACGTCGGGCTCGTCTTCCAATCCTACGCGCTCTTCGACAACATGAGCGTCCTCGAAAACGTCACTTTCGGCCCCAAGATGCACGGTGTCGACCGTGAAGAGCGTCGGACCCGTGCCCGTGAACTCTTGGCGATGCTCGACATCGACGATTTGGCGATGCGGAACCCGCGAACACTCTCGGGTGGCCAACAACAGCGTGTCGGCATCGCTCGTGCGCTCGCCATCGAACCGAAGATTCTCCTGTTGGACGAGCCGATGACCGGTCTCGACGCGAAGCTCAAACGCGAACTCAGACGGGAGTTGGCCGACCTGCTCAGTGAGTTGGGTGTCACCGCGCTGTACGTGACGCACGACCAAGACGAAGCGATGGAGATGACCGACCGAATCGCGGTATTGAACGATGGCCACCTCGAACAAGTCGGGTCACCGGAAGCCCTCTACGAGCGACCGGCGAACCGGTTCGTCGCAGAGTTCGTCGGCGCGTCGAATCTGCTCTCTGCACGGCCAACGACCGATGGTTTGGACCTCGGCTACGCGACGGTCGATTCACCGTTGGAGACGACTGCACACGATACGGTGACGGTCGTCGCTCGACCGGACGACATTACACTCTGTGACGACGGAATCGTGACGGCCGAAATCGAGGACGTGACGTACCTCGGCGAGCGAGCCGAGAGTATCGCCACGCTCCCGGATGGAACATCGGTGACGGTTCGTTTCGACCCACGGGCGGAACACGTCGTCCCCGGCGACGAGACCGGCCTCTCGTTCGACACGGAACGTCTCCACGTGGTCGAGCGCTACTAGCGATAGAGCCACCCGAAAAAGAGTTTGTTGCCGACCCATCCATCGGCCAGTTACTCACGACTGACGCCGTAGGCTTCCGCCTCGTGATTTTTGGTCGTCTGAATTGGAAGGTCTCCATCAGTACAATCGAGGGAGATAGACGTAACCCAGACCCGGCCAGCATGTTGGGTCCTCTCCCAAGAGTTGTGACTGTGACATTACTTCCACCCGATTGACAACTGTTAATGTCAAACATGGTGAAGTTACGCGTGGTGTACCTCGCGTAGAGAGGTAGGGAACCAATCGAGAAGATGGCACGGGCACACCGCGAGAAAAGGAGGAAGTAAAACCAATATGAAACCGAACCCAAGAGAACCAGAAGAGATACGAGGTAAACGAGAACTCGTCATGGTCGCCAAGCCCGACGTAAAGTTGCGGGCGCGACCTGAAGGGCTGACCTCGGCCGCAGATGTCGATATCAGTCCGTTGTCGGACGTCCTCGACGACGAGGGTGCAACTATCGAACCACTCTTCGGAACGACTGAAGAGCGGTTACAGGCCGACGTCGAGTCCGTGGCTTCCGAGTCGGACCTCGACGTACCGGACTTATCGGTGTATTACAACGTTCACACGGACGAAGACCGGATGGAAGAGGTCGCCAAACGGTTGAACGAACTTGAGACGGTCGAAGCCGCCTACGTGAAACCGCCAGCCGAACCAGCGGAAGCGGTCGGGGAGGCTGAATTCGAAGCGCTCAACGACATGACTCCGGTCACGGAGTCGCCGCCCGCGCACACACCGGATTTCGTGTCCCGGCAGGGGTATCTCGATGCGGCTCCCGACGGTATCGATGCCCGCTACGCGTGGCAATTCGCTGGCGGCAGAGGCCAAGGAGTCGACGTGATCGACTTGGAGTGGGGCTGGAACTTCAGCCACGAGGACCACCAGAACAACCAAGGAGGCGTAGTCGGCGGCACTAACTCGGCGTACGATAACCACGGGACCGCTGTCATCGGCGAGATTGGCGGTGATCAAAACGACTTCGGAGTCACCGGTATCGCGTCGGAGGCCAACATCAGTGCTGTCGCCTTCTCCATGGCTACGGCACGGGCGGTTCGTCTGGCAGCGAATCGGTTGAACCGTGGCGATATCATGCTGCTAGAGATCCATCGACCGGGCCCCCGGAACAATTTCCAGCAGCGAAGTGACCAAGACGGATATATCGCCATCGAATGGTGGCCCGACGATTGGGCGGCCATTCGGTATGCCGTCGCGAAGGGAGTCATCGTCGTTGAGGCTGCGGGGAACGGCGATGAAAACCTCGATGATTCGATTTACGACAACAGACCATCGTGGTTCCCCTCCGACTGGAGCAATCCGTTCCAGCGGGGGGACCGAGACTCGGGTGCCATTGTCGTCGGCGCTGGCGCCCCGCCGCCGGGCACTCACGGGAACGACTGGGGCCCCGACCGGTCGCGTCTCGGCTTCTCTAACTACGGGAGAATTATCGATGCGCAGGGTTGGGGCCGAGAGGTGACCAGCACTGGATACGGCGACCTCCAAGGCGGATCGGACAGGAACGAATGGTACACCGACGGCTTTAGCGGAACGTCGAGTGCCTCCCCAATCGTCGTCGGTGCTCTGGCCTGCGTGCAAGGGATTCTGCGCCGGGACAGACAAGCCCAACTCAGCCCGCTGCGAGCGCGGGAGCTGCTTCGTTCGACCGGGTCGCCTCAGCAGGACGCTCCCGGACGCCCCAGTTCACAGCGAATCGGGAACCGACCGGACCTCCGGGAACTGGTCCCCCATGCGTTGCAGACCAGTAACTGGACCGGCGTCCAGTTCCGTGGGACCGTCCCTGCGAACAGCACGCGACGCTGGTTCACCTGGGGATGGCCAGCACAGTGGCACGTCTTGTGGACCGTCGTCCCGACGTCGCCCGACCCCGGTGGACCCCAGATTGGATGGAACGTGGAGGTCGAACGGGCCACACACGAGAACATCACGTACTGGATCAGCATCACGAACAAGACGTCTTCGTCAGTGGACGTTGAGGCCCGCTACGCTGTCCTTGGAGAAACGTAACGGATGAACGAATTCACGAACGCACACAGTCGACACGACCGAACATACACGGAGACACGAGTATGAGAACAGGAGTTCAATTCCGCGGTACCGTCCCGGCAAACAGCAGTCGTCGCTGGTTCACTTGGGGGTGGCCCGAAGACTGGCACGTCACGTGGTACGTCGTTCCGACGTCACCCGAGAAGGGTGGACCACAGATCGACTGGGACGTGGAAGTAGAACGCGCATCGAGCGACAACATCACGTACTGGGTATCGATTCAAAACACCACTAGCGACAGCGTCCAGGTTGAGGCCAGATACGCAGTACTGAACTAGAGGTGAGCAGACAATGCGTATTATAATCGAGATTGACGAAGAAGCCGACACTGAGACGACCAAGGCCGAGGTTCGAAAGGGGGCGGAGAAGATACACGAAGGAACCAGAGGGAGGGAGAAGACGCACCAAGAAGCCACCGACGCGGGTGAAGCGCCCAGTTCCAGTCCTGCACTAGCAGAAGAGACAGCGACTTCTGGTCCGCAACCGAGGCGAACGCGGGAGAGACCGGAACAGGGCACTAACGGTGGTGCTGCTCCCCAATCGCTGCCAACACCTCCGTCCAAGAACGGAATGGACGTCTCTCCTACAGGTCGGGCGACCGACGCCGGCGCAGCGCCGGGACCAAAACCAGAGCCAGGGCGAAGCCCGGTAATAAACGGTGGGATGCCGTCCACCAGTGGGTCTCCGAAAAAAGTATCCCAGGCAAAGTCCGAGAAGACTGACGCTGGCCCCCCCTCGGTACCACCCAGCGGGAGCTCGGCAACTGTCGAGGAAACGCAGATGGACTACGAGACCATGGTTTCGGGAACTGTAGAGGAAGTCAAAGACCGAGTCAAAGGAGAGCACTTGGACATAATGAAACTCATCGAAGCCGAGCGAGCCGGAGACGACCGGAACACGCTCATCGAATGGTTGGAAAAACAGAAAGCGTAGCTGTCGACAGCTGAGCAAAACTCACCGCGTCGAAGAGGAATTGGAGACACGGCAAGCGTGGTGGGCTTTGGAGACGATTCAAACACCGGTGAGTACGCCACGCCCGTCGCCGGAAGAACCGAAATCCGGTGTTTCTTTCTCCACCCGTTTTGGTCACACAATCAAAATGAGGACCGCAGGACGGCATCACGATTTACATCAAAATCATATTGAAAATTAAGAAATATTTTTTACGAACCGCGGACAATATTTTGATGGAATCGAGGTGATCAGCAATGGCTCTTCCAACTGGTCCCGCAAGTTCCTGGTTCCAAGGCACAGACTTCCCG
>NZ_JBZRPK010000411.1:0-4309 GCF_058382125.1 Haloferax sp. s1 | reverse complement strand
GAATTCACCGTCGGAGACGCCACCTTCGAAGGAGTCAACCCCTGCCAGCGCTGTGCCGTACCGACCCGCAATCCGGATACCGGCGAGGAGACGCCGGGTTTCCGCGAGACATTCATGACAAAGCGCCGCGAGACGCTGCCCGAGTGGTCCGGCGGCGACTGGTTCAATCACGACTTCAGACTGATGGTCAACACCACAGTTGCTGAATCATCGTGGGGAGAGACGCTTTCGGTTAGGGATGCGGTTCGCGTCGGAGACGTACTCACCGACTGAGCTGATTGGTTGGTGAGTTGATTAGTCAGTTAGTTAATTGGTTGGTGAGTTGATTGGGCGGCGATGTGCCGACCGAGGTAATTTCTTCGTTTCACTTCACCGACACCCACGCCTTTAGGTGGTTTCCCCGGTTTGTGAGATGCATGTTCACACTCACCGGTGCACGGGTCGTCGATGCCGATGGAGTTCGCGAGGCAAACGTGGTCGTAGCCGAGTCGACCGGGCGAATCGAGTCTGTCGGCGACGAAGTCGAAGGTGAGACACGGGACGTCACAGGGTTGGTCGTCGCCCCCGGACTCGTCGATGCCCACGTCCATCTAATGATGGACAGTCGAGCGGACGTAGCTACCTACCAACAGGAGTCGGTCGAACGAGCCTGTTACCGGGCCGCCAGCAATCTCAGAAAGACACTCGAAGCCGGTGTGACAACAGTTCGAGACCTCGGGGCACCGGGTGAGTTGGCGACGAGTGCAAAGGCAGCCGTCGCGAGCGGCGAACTAGAGGGTCCGCGCGTCCTCGCCGCTGGTGAGAACATCGTGATGACCGGAGGCCACGGTCACTGGTTTGGCCGCGAAGCCGACGGTCCAGACGAGGTTCGAAAAGCTGCCCGCGAGCAACTCAAGCGCGGTGCTGACGTGGTGAAGTGCATGGCGACAGGCGGCGTCCTCACCGAGGGAGCCGTCACCGGTGCGCCGGAACTCACCGAAGCGGAGATTCGCGCACTCGTTGACGCCGCGAGCGCGAAGGGAGTCCCGACGGCGGCCCACGCCCACGGCGAATCGGGAATTAAAAACGCTGCACGCGCCGGTATCGCGAGTATCGAACACGGGATGTTCATGGACAAGGAGGCGGCCGACCTGCTGGTCGAACGCGGAACGTACTGGGTTCCGACGGCGTCCGCAGCCCACGAAATCGTCGAGCACGGTATCGAAGCCGGTATCCCGGCGGCGGCGGTCGCAAAGGCCGAAGATGCGGCCGAGCGCTTCGAAGTTGCGTGGGACCACGCCCTCGACGCGGGTGTGAAGATTGCGATGGGGACCGACGCGGGGACACCATTCAACGAGCACGGCGAAAACGCGCTCCGCGAGATGGAGTTGCTGGTCGAGTACGGACTCTCACCTGAGGCAGCCCTCGAAGCCGCAACCGTCGGCGGCGCGGAACTCCTCGGATTAAATGATGTCGGGAAGGTCGCCGAGGGCTACATCGCGGACCTCGTCGTCCTCGAAGACGACCCGAGCGTGAACCCGAGTGCGTGGCGGACCGTCCAGCAGGTGTATCGAGAAGGCAAGCAGGTCGTCTAATCGCAACACGGCAGGCGGTCTCACGGCCGTTTTGAAGCGATAGCCTTTTACAATCACACGCAATAACAAAGGATGTACCAACGTGCTCTGTTGGTGTAGTCCGGCCAATCATATCACCCTCTCACGGTGATGACCAGGGTTCGAATCCCTGACGGAGCACTTTTCCCAACTCTGACCCGCGAGCGACAGCGAGCGTGTTTTGGTTCCAAACGTGCGGAGGAAGGGACATTTCGAGTCGAATCCAGTTCCCTACCTATTTCACCCCGGCTCTACTACCCGAATGAGGATGTTACTTGCGGGAACGGTGGTCGCAGACGCGTCTACCATCATCGAAGACGGTGCCGTCGTCGTTGACGACGACCGCATCATCGCAGTTGGAGAGCGAGCGAGGCTCACTGAAACGTATTCGGACCACGAGCGACGCGAATTCGACGTTATCGCTCCGGGGCTGGTCGGCGGGCACGTCCACTCTGTGCAGTCGCTCGGAAGAGGTATCGCCGACGACACCTCACTTCTCGATTGGCTGTTCGACCACGTCCTCCCGATGGAGGCCGGACTCGACGCCGACGGGATGCGAGTCGCCGCAGAACTCGGCTATCTCGAGCTCATCGAATCGGGGACGACGACGGTCGTCGACCACCTCTCGGTTCGTCACGCCGAAGAGGCATTTGAGGCGGCCGGCGAGATGGGAATCCGCGGCCGAATCGGGAAGGTCCTCATGGACACGAACGCGCCCGACGACCTCCAGGAGGACACGGATGCGGGGCTAGCCGAGTCGAAGCGACTCATCGAGCGCTATCACGACACCTTCGACGGCCGTATCCAGTACGCGGTCACGCCGCGCTTTGCCGTCACCTGTTCCGAGGACTGCCTTCGCGGCGTGCGAGAACTCACAGATGCATACGAGGGCGTCCGTATCCACACCCACGCGAGCGAGAACCGCGACGAAGTCGCAACCGTCGAAGCCGAGACGGGGATGCGAAACATCCACTGGCTCGACGAGGTCGGACTCACTGGCGACGACGTGGTCCTCGCACACTGCGTCCACACCGACGAGTCCGAACGCGAGGTTCTCGCCGAGACCGGGACGCACGTCACGTACTGCCCGTCGTCGAACATGAAACTCGCCTCGGGAATCGCACCGATTCCGGACTATCTCGACCGCGGCATCAACGTCGCACTCGGCAACGACGGCCCGCCGTGTAACAACACGCTCGACCCCTTCACCGAGATGCGGCAGGCCAGCCTCCTCCAGAAAGTCGATTCGTTCGACCCGACGAGCACGCCCGCAGCGACCGTGTTCGAGATGGCGACCAGAAACGGCGCGAAAGCCGCCGGATTCGACCGCGTCGGCTGTCTCCGCGAAGGGTGGAAGGCCGATGTCGTCGGTCTCACGACCGACCTCACCCGTGCGACGCCGATACACGACGTCCTGTCGCACCTCGTCTTCTCCGCCCACGGCGACGACGTGGTGTTCACGATGATTGACGGCGATGTCCTCTACGACGATGGAGAACACGTCCGCGCGGATGCGACCGACATCCGGAAACGGGCACAGGAAGTCGCCGAGCGCATCGACGCAGCGCCGACTACCAACTGAGTCGCAGCACCGAATCGAACAGGTAGTTTGCGAGAACGGCCGCCATCGTCGCACCTTTCTCTTCACACGACCGCTCCTGAGTCATGACTGTTCGCCTCCGGACCGTCACGGAGTCCGACCTCCCCGCCATTCGGACGCTCTACGAGCCATTCGTCGAAGAGACGGCGATTACGTTCGCGTACGACCCGCCGAGCGTCACCGACCTCGAATCGAAACTCGAAAAGAAGACACACCACCCGTGGCTCGTCTGCGAAGTCGATGGCGACCTCGCCGGATACGCCTACGCCGGACCTGTCCGAAAGCGCGACGCCTACCAGTGGGCAGTCGAGACCTCAGTCTACGTCGACCCGGGATTCCAACGTCGAGGCGTTGCACGTGGACTCTACACGGCTCTTTTGGACATCCTCGAACAGCAGGGCTACGCGACCGCCTTCGCCGTCGTGACGACACCGAATCCGGCGAGTATCGCCTTCCACGAGTCGTTCGGCTTCGAGTGTGTCGGCCGGTTCGACGAAGTCGGCTACAAACACGACGAGTGGCACGACGTCGAATGGTGGCGACTCACTCTCGGTCCGCGTCCGGACAACCCTGACGAACCACTGTCGGTCGCGACTGCGCAGACTCGTGAGTGGTGGGATGATGCACTCGCACGCGGCACCGCAGCGGTCGGCGACGCCGCACAGAACTGAGTTACGTTTCGTCTGTCACCGAACGGTCAGACGCTCGCCTCGACCGATTCTTCTCTCTCGGTTGCTTCTCCCCCCTCGACTGACTCGGCGCTCTCTGCTGACTCGGGTTCCGCTGTCGATACTCCCGAGTTCGTTTCAGCGGGGTCCGTCCGTTCGAGGACGTACCGTTCGACACCGGCAGAGAGCATCGCTTGCCAGTCATCGAATTCAGTGTGTAAATCGACGTACCGGTCCCACTTGTGGGACGGAATCGATTCGAACGACTCCTGGTCGGAGACTTCGAACCCACTTTGTTCGACGAATTCACTGATAGATGTCGCGTCACAATGCGACTCAACCCACGTAGACGGGAACAGATCGGCAAGCGTCACTTCTCCGCCGAGACCCCCAATCTCGACATCGAGTGTTGCTGCCGCCGTTTCGGCCTCACCCATATCCGGGACCTG
>NZ_JBZRPK010000412.1:0-4324 GCF_058382125.1 Haloferax sp. s1 | reverse complement strand
CGCCTCCGGTATTCCCGGTCCGGGGATGCCGGCCGTCGCGGAGATTCTCTCCATCGTCCAGATGTGGATGGGTCGCCTCGAGATCATTCCCGTGCTCGTCATGATAAACAGCATCTTCCGGCGGTGAACCATGTACCACCAGGAAATTTTCACACCGGCGGTCCTCGATGTCCCGGGACCGCCGGTGTACGCAGAGAGCCTTCGAGACTCGTCCGCTAAATAACACCTACCACACTCACAATGTACATCATCGTCGTCGGCGCAGGCCGCACCGGAAGCAAAGTAATCGAACTCGCAACCCAGGACGACAACGAAGTCGTCGTCATCGAACGCGATACAGAGCTAGCCGAAGAGGTGAGCGTGACTTACGACTGCATGGTCATCAACGCCGATGCCGCCTCGAAGGAAATCCTCCTCGAAGCGGGTATCGAAGAGGCTGACGCACTCATCTCGACGACAGAGAACGATTCGGTGAACCTCATGATCTCGATGCTTGGCAAGCAGTACGGCGTCGAGAACCTCGTCAGTTCGATCAACGATCCGCAGCATATCGAACTCTTCGGTGACCTCGGCGTAAATATCGTCGAGAGTCCACACGAACTCAACGGACAGTACCTCTATCGGGCCGTCCAACGGCCGAAGATCCAAGATTTCATGGAAATCGCTGGCGGAGCCGAAATCTTCGAGCTCACGGTCGACGAGGGAGCGCCAATCGCCGGGCTCAGTCTGAGCGACGCCGACAAGGATGGTCTCCTCCCCGAGGAGACGGTCATCGTCGCAATCGTCCGAGATGGTGAACTGCTCATCCCAAGAGGAGGAATCGACGTTCAGGCAGGTGACACCGTGACCGTGTTCGCCAGAAACGGAGCGAATGACCGACTTACGGCCGCGTTCACCAGGTGATTCCAATGCCAGCTAATGACACGGAATCCGAGGTTCGAGTCGCCGTCCAACACCCCGAAAGAGAGTCGAGAAGTGACGAACTAATTCGAAGTAGACCAGTCACTCACACACCGGACTACACTGTCGTCGTACCGATAACTGGTGGACTCTTCGACCCAGAAACCAGAATCAACGTTCGACGGCTTCTACAGACAGCACTTGCTCTCGCCAATGACAACGACGGTCGAGTCCAGTTACTCGGACTCGCAGCCGTGGACGATGAAGCCTCGCTCAATACCGTTCGAGAGTACATCGAAGCGGACGAACAGCCCACACCAGACACGACTCAACTACTCAAATTTATTGACGAGCGACAGTCCCAGCTGGCACGAATTGTCGATATTGCTCAAGATCTCGATCCAGCACTCTCCATCAACGCGACTGTTCGAGTAGTAACCGATACGACGCGCGGGATTCTGGACGTCCTCGCGTCGGGCAGTGAGATGGCCGTACTATTGCTCCGGGGAACGAGCCTCGATGACAGAGGGCTTCTCTCTCGTAGTACGATAGATACCGTCCTTGCAGAAGCCGAATGCGACGTGTTCGTCGAGAACCTCGGAACCCAAAGCGGGGAGGGCGCGTTGTATATCCCTGACATGGAAGAACATACGGTCGCTTCGTTGGCCGAGTCGGAAGCAGAGGCCATCGATTCGATACTGCTCCCGGTCGGGGAAGGACCACACTCCGCACTCGCTGTGGAAGCCGCTCGTGCGGTAGCCACTGCTGCTGATGCACCAGTCACCGTTCTACACGTAATCGACCCAGACGCATCTGGAAAAGCGAAATCTGATGCCACTGAACTCCTCAAATTCGCAGAATACGTCTTGGGTCCAGACGTGACGGTAGACACAGAACTTCAAGAATCGACAGATACGACGGCTGTAATCCTCGAGAGAGCACAGACGCACGACTTCACCGTAATCGGTGCCCCTGAACAGCAATCTCGATTGAAGCGCCTCGTTTTCGAGCGTGTTCAGCAAACACTCACACAGCGGAGTGACGTAACAGTACTCATGGCCAGAGATTCAGATGGGATGATGCGGTCGCTCTACTATCGCTGGAAACAAGGTATGGACGCAATGGAGGACAGTAATGGGTCTGACTGAAAGCCAGGAAGCGGTGGCGGCCCGCATCCGTGAAGAGGCCTCAGGTGAGATACTTCGCCTCCGTCCTGACGTGAAAGGATTTCTTGTCGTCCAAAAACTCCCGAACGACACACAACCCGACCTCTATCGCGTAACTCTTGAAGAACAGCCCGATGGAACTGAGAAACTCCACTGGGCGTATCTTGGCGCCTTCAAAGGGTCAGATGAAGAATACCCGGGAAGTCAAGAGCAATCCCCATCCTAACAGCATTCTATTCGCATTCTCAGTAACGTCGGCATACGTCCCAAGTGCATATCCTTTAGGTACGGGAGGAGGTCGAGCCACGGCGTAACTTGGATGTATTTTCTGCGTCTTGAGTAACAATCACTGGCCAGTGAATGCGGCTACCGTCTCTTCAGAGACCCCACGTCGAGAATGGATTGTGACGAAATCACCCTCCGTAATAAAGGTCTGCTCAGTTGGTGTAATCGCTCCTTCATCACGATTGATTCGGACGACCAGCACATCTGAAGGAATGAGTCCCTCTTCGTTCGCTTCCTGAAGTGTCTTCCCAGCGATTGGAGCCCGGTCTCTAACAAGTATCTCGACGATGTCGATGTCCCCAGCCAAACCATCGACACCTCCGACTGGAGACGCTAGCTTTTCATCTTGAGGACCGAAGGGGCCATAAGGGCGGAAATACTGGCGGTGAATCAGGTCCTCAGTGTCAATTTCGATACCCAGAGATGCGATTTGCTGAGCGATCCGTGTGAGGTCTTCAGTGTCGGTCCCGACGGCCGTAATCCGGAGATCACCCTTACCGGACATGAACTCCCGAACGTTAATTACACCCGGGAGATCAAGGACCCGTTGGGCGATCTCCTCTCTGTTTCGAGGCCCCGTGCTGCAGACGTAATGGTTCGTGAGCCGACCTCCTATCGTCTGATAATCAATATCGGCATGGTGCCCCCTGATTACGCCACCTTCCTCGAGTCGGCGAATTCGATTCCGTACGGTCGGTGCCGAGACGTCAACTTTCTCCGCGATATCTGGTGAAGAGGTGTGGCGAGCCTCTTGCGACAGATAATACAGGATCTGTTCATCGATCTCATCGATTTGAAGAGGCATTATATACTACAAGAATAATTCAGGAAATCCTTTTAAGATATCGTTAGGAGCCCGTTTGACCTCGGGCCACTGTTCCACCCCGGCACAATTTTGAGAAGTGAAACTCTGTCTCTCTCCTCGAATCTCTGTAAAGGTGGGAAGTATTTATCCTGTCATAGTGTGATTTCAAATATGATTCCACCCTTCACTCTCGGTTGCAACGTCGATGAGGGCGCCCCCCGGAATAACTCGATGACCGCAGTGAGTGTATCCGAACCGTATGTATGGCGCTGCTCTCTCGATTCACCGCGTGAAGCGATAGACTGGAATGCTCCCACAATGGAGATAAATGCATGAGTGACTCAAATGAAGACCCGAAAGCACCGAATACCGTACCCGATGCGTTGATTCAGCACATCGATTCGCTGGCACTCCCTGAATTGAAATCCGTGCTTTCGTACGTTGAGCGCCGTATCGAAACGCTTCGGACCCCAATCGAAGAAGAGATCGAAGCGGCCGCTGCTGGAGAGGTCCTCAAAATAGAAGACCACGGCGCATACGCGCTCGTACGAAAGCACCCTCCTAATCCAGAAGGTTCTGGTGTGAATACGGATCAAGTATCACTCTATCACGTCCGTCGGGAGCAGCGGATGGACGGGACAGAATCCTTACACTGGGTATATCTTGGAGACGTCCATAACGCCGAACAAATTCGGTGTAAATCCTGCGGAGGAATGCTCGATAAGGAAGCAGCTGTCTGCCCTCATTGTGGTGCTGAGAATCCGGACTATACCGAGACATGAAAAATAATTCATGTCAGAACTGATTACTAAGCGCCTTGTTGACCCGATTACAAACAAAAAGATGCCCGTGACACGACACAAAGACTCGCTACCTATGAAATATGAACGTGACTCGAATTTGTACACACACCATGCCTACGAAATCCGAGGTAGTATCTTATGAGTGAGTCCAAACAATCATTGTCCCGTCACCAAGGGCTCAATGCCGGACATGATGGGGACGTCATGTTGCGTGCTGATGTTGTCCCACGTACACTGTTTATCAAGGCTGTTCACCAATACGACACAGTCTGTGGAGTTCCGACATGCTAGGGACGGTTTCGTTCGGATCGTTGCCAGAGAAAGTCGACGCAGAATTAGCTCAACGCATCGTAATAACCGAGGAG
>NZ_JBZRPK010000413.1:0-4327 GCF_058382125.1 Haloferax sp. s1 | reverse complement strand
CTTCACGCTAGAAACGCTCGGAGCACCGGGCTACACCGACGCCGTCGAGTTCGAGGAAGGGAAACAGCTGATTACCGCATGCGGCGGGCTGACGGCAGTCGATTGGGGCGACAACGAATCCCGCGGCGGGCTCGAGCGGAATTTGGAACTCATGCACAGGACGGAAATATCCGGGATGAGGTACTGGTCGGAAATGCCTGCTCTCCCGGACGTGACCCGTGGGGTTCGAGAAGACCTCTGGCCGACGCTCTCGAATCCGCCGGAGACGCTCCTTCTCGACCCCGGAGACCTCCGGAAGCGAGAACCGGACGTGGTCGCCAAGGGAGTCGAACAAGTATCAAAGCTGGACGACTCGGTCGACGTGGTCGTCTCGGCGAATCGGTACGAGACGCGGTATCTCGCCCAACTCGCCGGTGTCGAAGCAGACGACTTCGAACGCGAGACGCGAGCAGCGTTCGACTACCTAGGTGTTACCCGATTCGTCGGCCACGGAATCGAAGCGGCCCACCTCGTCGACGACGACGGTGCTGCACATGTTCGCGTCCCTCGAACTGACGACCCGGAACTCACGACGAGTTCCGGCGACCACTTCAACGCCGGCCTCGCCCTCGCACACGTCCTCGGACTCGGGCGGGCCGAGTCACTGGTTGTCGGAAACGCCGTTGCTGGACATTTCGTTCGAAACGGAACCCCGCCAACGTACGACGAAATTAAGACATTCGTCACGTCGTACATCGATTATTTCAACGAGACATAAATATAGGTTGACCGAACAAGGGTCAGATATATTACTAGACTAGCCTATTGTCCGTTCGTCAGTGGCACCCCGCCATGGGCACGATATCGTTATTGGCGAATGCTGGTCGCCTTCGATGCGGTATCGCGGCTGCTTCATGGTCCCCCGTAACCGGCCACGACACCCACTACACACCATTATTTCGGACTTAGCGAGTCATCTTCGAGGTCCTCGACTGCCGAGCCGACGAGGTGGCGAAGCCCTCGACGAAGTCGCTGTGACAGCGCCTGTTCGGAGATTTCGAGGTTGGCTGCGATGTCGCTGAGCGTTGTCTCTTTGGGCGTCTCGAAATACCCCCGTGTAAAAGCGAGTTTGAGCGCGGCCAGTTGTTTCTCCGAGAGGTTACTGTTCGGGTAGCGCCGTTCGTCGAGCCGAGACGACTCAACTCGGCGAACGTCGATATCGATATCCCGTTCGAGGCATGTGTCGTGAAATCGAGTGGTCTGCTCGTTCGTCGGGAAATACACGGAGAGCGTCCACCCGTGCTTCGTTCCGACAATCTCCCGGACGATGCCACGACACTCTTGAATCGTCGAGATGAGACCGTCGTCTCGGAGCATCCACTCACAGCGGTACAGTCGCCCCTCGGGACTGTCTGAGACCACTTCGAAGTCCTTGACGCCAGCGTGCGTTTCGAGTAGGTCGGCGACTGCATCGGACCCGGCACCACGAGCGAAGAAGTACGGAACAGGCTCGCCAGAGACGGGAACACAGCCCATGAACGTGATTTCGAGTTCGGAGTCATCGAACGCGGGGCTAAGACACGAATCGTCAAGGGAGTGTCCCAGTTCGACTTCGTACCCGTAGGTGTGGTCATCAGTCATCGTTTCGTGGTTGTGGTAGCTTTGAAAGAAATCAGAGCATCGTCACATAACTGTGTATCACGTCTCACAAACGGTGTAAAACACGAACGAACAGAGGATATTATTTGTGGAGGTGACACCTTTCACCGTAAAGTCATTTAAATACTATCAGTCGTGGCCTGCTGGAGCTTTTGACTAATGTCACCTATATTTTATGTTTGTCAAAAGCTACGAAACGAAATGTCGAGTTATCATCAGAGCCGAATCGGATTGTTGCTCGGTCGAATCGTCACCGTAATCTCGTCCCCAATCTCGAACTCGTGGTTGGGGCAGACGACTTTCGTTCCGAACGCTGTTTGCGAAGCGAAAAGCGACAGCCCCGTAACGCGGTCACCGTTGGCAAACACGTCGAAATCGGTCCACGAAACGTCGCGACCGACGGTCTGTCCGACTTGTGCACCCAGAAGCGACAGCGACGTGTCGTCCGGAGCGGAAGAAAGCGTCCCACCGGCGGCGTAGTGAGCAAGCCCACCATCGAGAACGACGCCTTCGTCGCTGGCGAGGCCGACATACTCGCCGGAATCAACAGCACCCTCGTTTCGAGTCGGACGGTCGAGAACGACGAACGTCTCGCCCACATCGACGACCGTTCCATGGCCATCCCAATCGAGCGGTGAGACGGTTACGTCAGCCGTAAGCGGCAGCGACCCGCGAGCGCGATGGTGATTCGCCGACGCCGGTCGAAACCCGAGATGGATGTGGTTCGAAACCCACGGGGCGAAAAAGCCGGAGCGGACGAGTCGGCCGAGCGAATCGCCGACCTGTACCTCGTCACCCGCTGCGACGTCGGGGTCGACGTGGAGAATTCGCGCCACAAGACCGGTACGTGGGTCGCTGTCGGAGTCACCGCTCCAGTCCAGGCCGGTTGCTTCGGCGTCCACGTCGAGGAGAATGAGATATTCGTCTTCGTGAGCGTAGGGTTTGTCCGGTGCTCGGACAGTTCGCGCCTCGCGGACGACACCTGCAACGGGGGAGCGAGCGACCGGGTCGTCAGCAGCTACGTAGAGGTCGATAGCGCAGCCACTGTCGTGGGCGGGATACGGCGAGTTGTAGAGCGAAAAACGCTCGAAGCGAGAGCAGACCGACCGCGGCAGACGCAACATGGTCGTCGGGACGGGACGGATGTTCTTAGGTACGTCGAGGTATTTCGGATAGCTATGCGCGTCATCCGCGGCCGAGGACCCGACAGGGACGCCGACCGGAGGGTCACCGCGGCCATGCTCCGCGACGCGGGCGAAACGGGCGAACCGGCCTTCCGCGCGTGGACGCCGCACCGACAGATTGCTTTCGGCAGGCGAGACACCCGCGCCGAGCGATACGACGAGGCCGCTGCTGCTGCCGACGCACGCGGGTTCCCTCCCGTCGAGCGCTCCGTCGGCGGGAGAGCAGTCGCCTACACCGGCACGACCGTCGCCTTCGCCCACGCGGTCCCACTCGATGACGCACGAACCGGCCTCGACGAGCGATACGAAGCTGGCACTTCCGCCGTCGTTCGCGCCCTGCGGACCCTCGGCGTCCCCGCCCGACGAGGCGAACCGCCGAAGTCGTACTGCCCCGGCGAGCACTCGATTCAAGCGGGTGGAAAGCTCTGCGGCATCGCCCAGCGCGTCCGGAAGTCGGCCGCGCTCGTCTCGGGCGTCGTCGTCGTCGCCGACCGCGACGAAATCGCCGACATACTCGTCCCAATCTACGACGCGCTCGACGTTCCGTTCGACCCCGACTCGGTCGGGAGCGTCGCAACCGCGGGCGGTCCAGCGAGTTCGGACGACGTGTGTCAGGCACTCGAATCAGTCTTCGTCGGCGACGCGGAGACGCGAGTCGAAGACGCCGACGACGTGGTGTGAACTTGCGGTCGATAGTATTCTCTCACCGACCGAACCGCCGGACTTAGAACCCGGCGTGTCGCACCCTCATCTATGCGAATCGAGAACGCGACGCTGGCCGACGGGCGCGTGGTCGATGTCCGCGTCGAGGACGGCGCTATCGACGCGGTAGGCGACCTCGACCCCGTCGACGGCGAGGAGGTACTCGACGCCGACGAGAATCTGTTGCTGCCGGGCGCTATCGACGTTCACGTCCACTTCCGCGAACCCGGATTCGAACACAAAGAGACGTGGGAAACCGGCTCTCGGAGCGCCGCCGCGGGCGGCGTGACGACCGTCGCCGACCAGCCGAATACGGACCCGACGACGACGACCGGCGACGGATTCGACGCGAAGGCCGACCGGGCCGCAAACTCCTGTATCGATTACGGCATCAACGGCGGCGTCACGCCCGACTGGGACCCCGAAAACCTCTTCGAACGCCCGCTTTTCGCCCTCGGCGAAGTGTTCCTCGCCGATTCGACCGGCGACATGGGTATCGACGCCGACCTCTTCGCTGCGGCCGCCGAGCGCGCCGGCGAGGCTGGCGTTCCCGTAACTGTCCACGCCGAAGACGCCGAGCTCTTTGACGAGTCCGCTATCGAAGGCGACCTCGGCGGTCCCGGCCGCGACGCCGATTCCAACGCGTGGAGCGCCTACCGCCGCGCCGCGGCCGCAGAAGCCGCCGCGGGACGCGCCGTCCGCGTCGGGGGCGCGACCAGCGCCCAGATTCTCATCGCCCCTACGCGCCCGCCCGAACGCGTCGGTGCCGCCCGCCACGGCGGCGCGCCCCGCGACGCGACGCC
>NZ_JBZRPK010000414.1:0-4338 GCF_058382125.1 Haloferax sp. s1 | reverse complement strand
GTCGAGGAGCAACCCGGCGGTGGCGACGACCGCCGAGATAATCGTCATGATGACGAACGTCGGCACCGACGGGGCCAGACTGGCGGCTTTCGACGCCAACTCCCCCCGCGCGACTCTATCGCCGGTTTCATTCTCCTCCTCGTACTCTTTCTGTAGCTTGTCGAACCGCTTCGACGCAACGGTCTCGGCGGCGACAACGACGGTGTAGGCGTCGCGTTCGACACCCGCGTCTCGCAAGCGCGCCAGCACTGGCTCGACCGCTTCCTTCGGGACCGGGAAGGTGACGACGGCGACGAAGTCGCGCCCGGACGTCTCCTCGGAGACGGCGTAGTCGACACCCTCCTCGTCAAGTGTCCGAAGGACCGCTTTGCGCTTGCCGGTCGGCACCATCACCTGTACGAGTCGCACGGCCTCACGTCACTCCGGACAGCCAAATAAGCAGGGGCTACTCGGCGTCCCGCTTGTCCCGAAGCCGCTGCAACACGGGCATCTCTTCGAGTCGCTCGGCCGAAAGCGCCGACCAGTCGATTCCTTCCGGTCGCGGATACGGCGTTTCGGTTCGAACCGTCCGCTCGGGCGTGACGACGAGGTCCATCGGCACGTCGTGGGAATCCGGCTCCGGGAGGTCGTCGCGGACTTGCAGTTCGTGAACCGTCGTTGCGATGGTCGTCTCGTCGTCGACCGCCCCGAGGCCCTGCAACACCGCGTATTCGAGGTCGCTGAACCCTTCGCCTTTGCCGATTCGGACACCCTGCTCGGAGACGACGACCGACCCGGAGACCACGAAATCGATTGCCGGCAGTTCGTCCGGGGCGACCTGCTCGGCGTAGCTTTCGACGTGTGAAACGGTCGGCGCGCTATCGAGGTTGTCGTCGTCGATGCGGGCGGGGTCGAGTTCGTAGAAACACCGCTCGTCGCGGAGTCGCGGGACGGCCATGTAGACGACTTTACCTTCGCGGAGGGCGCGCCGCCTGACCGGGAGTTGTGGGGCATCAGGATTGGCCTTGATTGCGGTCGCGTCTGCCCATTCGGGCGTCCCGGCGAGCCTATCGGCCGCTGCCCGTGCGTCGGCGAAGTTGGGAATGCGACCGTGTGGCGGGAAGGGAAAGCGGGCTTCGCCCGATGATTCGAGTTCGTCCCAGACCGTGTCTCGGAGTGCTGCTTTGTCCATCGGTCTCGTCTTCAGTATCTCAGACGGGGTGAATAGCTTCCCCGTCTTGGTTGGTTCACCCCCGTAGTCTGACTTTCACTCCCGCGAAACGATTTTGCAATATCTGTCCGAACGTATGCGTATGTTCGTCCGAACTGCGAGAGCGGCCGACGTATCGGACATCGCCCATATCTGCGCCGAAGGGTGGCGCGACGCGGCGGCGAATATCGTCGCACCGACCGAAGTCGGGTCGGTCGTCGACGCGCGGTTCAGCGAGTCACGTCTCCACCGAGAAGTGCGTAAGGCGGACGACATACATGGGTGGGTCGTCGCTGTCGAGGACGGCGAAGTCGTCGCGGCTGGCGGCGGTGGCATGACGGACAAACGCCGCGGTGAGGTGTTTTCGCTCCACACGCACCCGGATGTGCGGGGGTCGGGTGCCGGAACTGCGCTCCTCCGGACGATGACGGCGAAACACGTCGTCAGCGGTGCGCGCGAGCAGTGGGCGTCCTGTCTCGACGGCGACGAAGACACGCTTTCGTTCTATCGGGCACGAGGGTTCGATGTCGCCGACTCGCAACCACACGACGACCTTCCGGCGGCGACGCTCAAACTCGTCAGACGCATCTGAGTTCTCCTTCGTCGCTCTCCAGCGATTGACCGAGCCAAGCACCTACCGCGTCGCTTCCGTCCCGCTTATCTGTCGTGATGGCGAACCCCGGGTATGTTCGAAGACCGACCGAACCGCGACGAAATCGTCCTCGTCGGGCGGTCGAACGTGGGCAAGTCGACCCTGATGCGAGAGTTGACTGGTCACAGCAAGTTCACGACGGGAAAGAAACCCGGCGTCACGCGCAAACCCAACCATTTCGACTGGACCTCGGAGAAATTCATGTTCACCGACCTTCCTGGGTTCGGGTTCATGTCGGGCGTCAACAGCGACACCCGCGAGGCCATCAAGACCGATATCGTCCAGTATATCGAGGAGAACGCCGACGATATCCTCGCGGCAGTTCTCGTCGTCGATGGCAAGAGCGTCATCGACATTATCGACCGCCACACCACAGACGAGTCGATTCCGCACGACGTGGAGATGTTCTACTTCCTCGACGAACTCGACATTCCGACCGTCGTCGCCGTGAACAAGATGGACAAAGTCGACGACCGCGACGAGCGCCTGAACGACCTCTGTGACCGTCTCGGTCTCTTCCCGCCGTGGAAGCAGTGGCGGAACGTCATCGCCCCGATTACCGCCAAGCGAGGCGACATCACGAACCTCGAAGAGGCACTCCGGTCGCATCTCCACGAACAGGGTCGCGACGACCTGTTCAAGTTCCTCTAGCGGTTCTCGCGGAGTTCTTTCCGTCTCCCTCGCTCGCCCGGTGATTACACCACGCGATTTGTGAGTTCGTCTCCGGTAGCTATCTTCTCGATATTCTTACGGATGAGTGCGGCAACGTCCTCGTGGTACTTGCTCGTCGCGGCACTGACGTGCGGTGTGATGAGCACGTCCTCGAAATCCCACAACGGCGAGTCTTCCGGGAGCGGTTCCTCGGAGAACACGTCGAGTGCTGCGCCCGCGATGTCGCCCGAGTCGAGTGCCGCGACAAGGGCCGTCTCATCGACGACCGGTCCGCGAGCGACGTTCACGAGAGAGGCGTCTTCGCGCATCGTTTCGAACTCCGGCGCGGCGACTATTCCTTCGGTTTCGTCCGTCAGCGGCGTCGCTAAGACGACGAACCGAGCATCTGCGATGGCCTCGTGCAATCGGTCGGGCGTGTAGACCGTCGAGACGTTGTCGACCGGGTCGCCCGAGCGGCGGACGCCGACGACCTCCATACCGAGGGCGGCCGCGCGGTCGACGACCCCCCGACCGAGCGTGCCGAGACCGACGACACAGACGCGCTCTCCCGCGAGGGTGAACGGCTCTTCGTAGCGCGGCAGGTCCCACGCGTGGTCGTGCTGGGCGTCGCGGTAGGCGTGGAGACGGCGGGCGAACGTCAGCATGTACCCTGCGACCGTCTCGCCGACGGTCGTGCCGTGTATTCCAGTACTGTTGGTGAGATACGTCCCCGCTTCTTCGTAGACACCGACGGGGAACTCGTCGTATCCGGCGCGAATGCAGTGGACCCAGTCCGCATCGAGAAAGGCGTCTCTGTGGCCGAACGAGGCCACCGCGTCGCCCGGCCCGAACTGTTCGTCCTCGCCGGCGAATTCGACGGGCACGCCGAGGTCGGACAGTGCCTCGATGAATCGCTGTGGCGGCATTGCGCGACCGACCGATTCGTCCACCGCGAGACGTTCGATATGCATGGGTGCGTGTCACACCGATGGACGAAGGAACTTTTGCCGTCGGCGTCGGTAACCGGTTTTGCCGCGGAACTCCGCCCCTCGAAATGACGCTACGCCGTCTCCGACCACGGCAGCGGAAGCACCGTGTCAGTCCCCGGGTGCGCCGCGCGCCACTCGCCCCATGTCGTTACCGTCGATGGAAGAATACGCATTCGTTCGCCCGACTGCGGCCCGCAGATGGCCTTCGCCAAGAGTTGACTCCAGTAGCTTCCGGTCGCTTCGTCGTAGAGGACGAGATTCCCCGAATTTCGAACGTCGGCGTCGCCGGACGACGCGGACGCGCCGAACGCCCGGCCCTCCTGCACGCTGGCGAACCCGTAGATTTCGGGCGGTTGCCAGAGGTGTCCGGAAACCTGAAAGCGCGTTTCCTCGCCGTCGACGCGGCGCTCCGCGACCATTCCGGACTGACAAATCGGACAGTAGGTCACGAGTACCGGGTCGCCGCCGAGGGTGTCGTTGACGACTTCGTGCCACCAGAGAATCGAAAGCGGATACGCGCGGGCCGTGCCCCCTCGCTCGATACCAATCACGTAGCCGTCGTCGTCGAGACCCGGTCCAACCTCGTAGCCGAGGCGGTACTTCTCGGCGACGTTCCGGCCCTCCCAATCCGGAGCAACTGCTGGTTCGAGAATCGCCTCGATACCGACGAACGGGTTCGGCGGGGCGCCACAGACGGTTCCCGGAAAGCCGTGTTTGGCCACCGGGCCGGGGGTTTCGGGTGCGGGGAAGCCCGCCATTGGGGGGCCGGGTTTTTCCCCGGGGGAGCCTCCGGACACCGTCGGCGGGGCGCGGGGGGGGCGCCGGAACAGCCCGCCGTGGACCGCGGGCCCGTGGGG
>NZ_JBZRPK010000415.1:0-4345 GCF_058382125.1 Haloferax sp. s1 | reverse complement strand
CCTAAACATATATGACCATTTCGAAGTTTCGGCTAGCCTAAATCCGTCACCAACTCAGTTCCGAATGTACGAACGAAGGCGCGACAGCGCCGTTGTCTGGCTCTCAACTGTTCCACTGAGTCACAGTTCTTCTTTCATGTCTCCGCGTCGATAGCGTTCCAAAAGCTCGTAGCCGGTGACGCTGCCCGTCGCGTCGAGCGTGATTTCGTAGCGGCCGATGATGTCCTGCGTGTCTGGCACGGCGTTACGTTCGACCAGTTCCACGACGGTACGCCAGCCATCGCCATTGGCCGCCTCGATTTTGATGATTCCCTCGAACTCGTATTCCAACAGTTCTTTGGCGGCTTCCCGCGCTCGGACCTGTGCATCACTAAGCCCGATTGTCGAATCCGGAGATTGATTTGACACCGCTTCGTCCGAAGCGGTCTGTTCGGACGGCTCGTCGCGGGTACGCTTCGCTTCTGGACCCGACCCCACTTCGGCTGAAAGTCCCGCATTGTCGATGCCATCGTGATTGGCATGTTCATTCCCTTGGTCTGACATTATACTACCTATGAGGCTACTGCCTCAAGAAAGGGTCCCCTCCATGCCTTTGATCGTCGCTTCGACCTCGTCTCGTAACTCGTGGACATCACTGTGCTGAGCGACTTTCGAGGCCAACACGTCGACACAGATGTCGGTTAGTATCGACCGGTCGAGGTCGTCGACGGTCGTGAGACCCTCCGCAGCCATAATCGCCGCCCGGGTTCCGACGTTAACGTCGAGGCGCTCGCGCAACTCGCGCATTAGCCGGACGACCTGTTCTGTGTCCTCCGTGTCGAAATCGTCGACGTGGGCCCGGACGATTTCGACCTCGGTTTCTCTATCGTAGAAATCCAGATAGAGACCGACGAGTCGGTCGAGGAGTGCGTCCTGTGGCTCGTGAACACCGGCGTACTCTACCGAGTTCGAGGTCAGAATCGCTCGGAAGTCGGGGTGGACATCGACGTACCGCGATTTCCCCCGCTGACCCGGCAGTTCGAGCACGCCCTCTTCGAACACCGACAGCAGGACGTTGTTCGCGACGGGTTTCGTGCGGGAAAACTCGTTGTACACCAGCGTTGCCCCCTCCCGTACGGCGAGTGTAAGGGGGTTATCCACCCAGCGGTCCCGAACGATATCCTTGCTCTTGACGACATTGTGGACGTACTTGTCACGCTCCGAAATCCGCTCTTTTTCTGCGTACTCACCGACGAGGTCGCTAGTCGTCAGGTCAGCATCACCGTTAATCCAGACGACCGGGCGGTCACGCTCGCGAGCGACGTGCATCGCCAGCGCCGTCTTTCCGCAGCCGGTCGGGCCGATAAGGTGGACGGGGCGTCCAACGTCGAGCCACCGGCGCATGCGGGTTTCAACCTGCGTGACCGCCTCGGTCTCGATGAACGGTTGTTCTTCGGGGATGAACCGCTCGTCGAGCTTGCTCGTTCCGTTTTTCGTTCGGTGGGTCTGGTGATTTTCGAGACGGGTGAGTTCCTTTTCCGTCCGATTGCGTGCGTTCTTGTCCTGTTTTTCCCGGCGAGACGTGCGGATTTGTGAGCCTCGTACCTTCCGCTCACGTGAGCTGTTCGTCATGCTTTATCATCCGGGCGGAGTGGCACGTCCTCGCCGTACTCTTCGCGGTATTTCTTGATCGTCATGTCGTGTGTCTGAAGGTGGGGTTCCGTAATCGCCTGATAATATTCGCCGCACACCAGACACTGGACCATATCCTCTGGCGTCTCGTCGTCCAGGAACTGGTCGTCTTCTCTGACCGACTCCGATTGGACGTCTTCGTCGGTTTCTGTGTCCATCTCCGCACCGAACTCCATTTCTACCGTCTCGACTTCGGCTTCGGCTTCGACGTCATCTGCTTTCGAGTCCTCGTCTTCACCGTCGGGTTCTACGGAGTCTTCTATCGGAGGTATGTCTACCTCGGTCTCCGTGCCAGTCACGGCTGTTTCAGCCGCGTTGTTCAAGGGTGTCGCCATGGGAGCAGCGCCCTGCCCGTAGAAGTCGCGAGCGAAGGAGGCGAACGCTTCCTCAGTCGTTTCGAACGCTTTCCGGTAGTCCCCCATCTCTCGCTGGAAGGCAGCGATATTGTCCAATAAGGACTGTACCTCGACGCCGTGAAATTCCTCTCGGTACTGGAGGAAGGCGTCAGCAACGTCTTTGTGACCATCGCGTTTTTCGGCGACAGCGGCGTGGAACTGGTCGATGTCGGCACCGAACTCACTAGCGTAGTCATCAAATTCGCCCTGCACAGAGACGAATTCCGACTGGAGTTCCGAAATCGCCGTCAGCAGGTCCGACACATCGCGAAGGGTAGCCACGTCGGTCACGAATGCATCCGCGTAGGCGTCGAACGCTTCGTGAGTTTCGTCCATCTCCGCCCGGAGGTCGTCTATTGCGGCGAGGAGGTCACTCACATCCTGCATCTCCGCGACATCTGTCGCGAAAATGTCGGCATACGCGTCGAAGGCGTCGCGTCGGTCAGCAACCGACGTATGGAAGTGCTCGACGTCGGCGGCGAATTCCTCACTGTATGCGCGAAACGCATCGTTAGTGCTGTTCATCTCCGTCCGCAGGGTATCAATCCCATCGACGAGTTCGCTTACGTCTCGTTTATCGTCAACATCGGCAGCGAACTCGTCGGCATAGGCCGCGAACGCTTGCTGTACTTCCGCGAATTCCTCGCGGGTGGCGGTCATCTTTTCACGTTTGTCTTTGACACTCATAGTGGGTTCGAAAAATCGGTCGAGTAGCGTTACTTACAACCCCTGCGTCTCCGTTACGCACCGCAGAGGCGAGCTATCAGGCCTCAGGCGTAGGTGCCGCCTCGGCACCAGCGGTGAGTTCTGCTTGTTCGATCTTGGCGATTTCTTCGGCGTAGTGGAGGAAGGTGTCGACCGACGCGGCAACGACCCGCGCCTCGACGGTCAGAATCTCGATACCGACAAGGGAGATACGAGCCCACACGTCAACGACGACACCCTTGTCCAGTACGCGATCCAGAACTTCCGCCAGACTTGATGAATCGGGCTGAACCATGATTGATCTGGGTTATACCCATCTGAAAACGTGTTGGCAAGTAACAAAATCATTCGTGTTGGTTCAGCAACCGTTTCACCTCTCGTAATGAGTCAAACATCTAAGTAGTTTGGCAGAGATGAATGACACAGGTCGCCTTGACTGAGAGCATCACGCATCCCTTTCAAGCCGGTAAAGCAGCTCTCTGTCTCTCGACCAAAGTGCGTCATCCATGCCCCCACCAAACCCTGCCTACTCACCTACAGAACAACAAGGACGCGTGCTGTTTCCCCGTGAGGTCAGCCGCTTTTTTACTGGCGACCCAGGTCACACGCTGCTCGTTAACGGAGCGCCGGGAACGGGAAAGACGCTGTTCACGATACGCGGTCTCGACGTGTTAGAGCGCGATGGCGATGTTCTCTACGTGTCGACCCGCGTCGATCAAGACACCGTTCACGAGATGTACTTCAGAGAGCACTCCTCCCTCGATAAGACGCACATCCTCGACCTCTCTCAAGACCCGTTCGAGTTACCCTTAGACGTGGATGTCCCCTTCGAGAAGTTGGGGTTAGATTCGTTGCTCGAGTGGATTCAACAGATAAAAGCCGCGAGCAAACGGCTCACAATCGCCTTCGACAGTTGGGAGCTCATCTACGAGTATCTGGCCAGTCGTCACGACGATTCCCCGGATATCGAGACGGTAACGACCCAGTTGGTCTCGCTGGCCCGCCAAGAAAATATCCGGTTGTTACTCGTCTCGGAAACCGCCGATTCGTCGCCACTCGAATACATCGTCGACGGTGTCGTCACGTTGCAGGTCGCAGAAGACGAGCGGGGACGAACGCGCCGGTATCTCCGACTAGAGAAGTTGCGCGGAGTCCGTATTGGTAATCGACTACAGCCCATCACGCTCGCAGACGGGCAGTTTCAAGCGATTACACCCGTCGAATTACCGACCGTTCGGACGGGAGCGAACAACGGCACGTGGGAACCGCGCACTAACACCAAGGCAAAGTTTTCGACCGGTATCGGTGACCTCGACCCCATCCTCTCGGGTGGGTACAACCGGGGAAGCGTGATTCACCTCGACCTGGGAACCGACCTCTCCCGCGACGCATGGAGCGTGCTAACGCTTCCGACCATCCGCAACTTTCTCGCCAACGAGATGGGCGTCGCCGTTGTTCCCCCGCGCGAGGGGAGTCCGGGGTTACTTCACAACGACCTGAACTCGGTGCTCACCCCCCGAGTATTTGATACGTACTGTCACGTCTTCGAGACGTATGCCGGTCCGTCCCGAAAC
>NZ_JBZRPK010000416.1:0-4359 GCF_058382125.1 Haloferax sp. s1 | reverse complement strand
TGCATGTCCTCCGGGACGTCGACTGCGCACAGCATTCCGACGAAGGGGGCCGCGTTGTCGGGGAAGAATCCGGTCCCGCCCCCGAGGTGGGCGATGGCGCCCCCCGGGGACGGCCCCAAGTGCGACAGCAGCTCGTAGCGAGAGACGAACCGGTAACTCTCGGGGTCGGCGAGTTTGGCCGCCGCGTCGATGTCGAAGGTGTGAAAGCCCATAGCTTCCCTCGGGTCGGAGACCGGTAAGTCCCATCGGTTGCGGAGGTCATGTGTTCGTTTTATGCACAACACCAGCGACTGGTTCCGTTTCTCGGACCGTGAATCTGCCGTCGACGATGGGCTTTTTTGCTCCGGCGGACAGTCGTTCACGTATGGAACCCCAACTTCGACGGCCCACGCGACGCGCTTGCGAGCGCTGCGGTCGGGTAGAACGCTGGGACGAGGATGCGGCGACGTGGGTCGTCACATCCGAAGACGGCGAAAAACAGGTGGGCAGTCCGTACTGCATCCACGAGTGGGATATCAACGGCCGCTTTGCACCCTTCGAAGAGCCAGCCTGAACTGAAGCGGGTCTGAAAGCCCTGAAGGTTCCCGAATACCTGAAGCGTATTTGAGATGCCGACAGTCTACATCACTGCACCGCCCTCGTCGGCGGACGAACTCGCTCGGACGCTCGTCGAAGAGCGACTCGCAGCCTGCGTGAATCGCGTTTCCTGCGACTCGGTTTACCGCTGGGACGGAGACGTACACGACGACGAAGAGACGATTCTCCTCGCTAAGACGACCGACGACCGCTACGACGACCTCGTCGCTCGGGTTGTCGAACTACATCCCTACGACGTTCCCTGTATCGAGCGATTCGACGAGGCACACGTCCTCGACGCGTACGCCGCGTGGGTCGAAGGCGAAGTACAGTAAGACCGACGTAAGACCGACTCCGGCGTCGAAACCGACTATTCTCGAAGCGCGTCGAGCACCGAATACGTGCCGTCCATGTACGATTCCTCCAGTACCTCGTCGGCCGCTGCTTTGGCTACCTCGTCGGCGTTGGCGACGGCGTAAGATTGCCCCACGACGCGGAACGTCGAGGCGTCGTTCTCGCTGTCGCCGATGGCGACGAAGTCCTCGGGGTCGTAGTCTATCGTCTCACAGACGTGTTCGAGACCGACACCCTTCTCGACGCCGTGTGATTTGACGTGGTAGGCGAATCCCGTGTCGATGACTTCGAGGTCGAACGCGTCCGCGACATCTCTCAGGAGTGCCTCGTCAGCGTCGAGGCTGACGGCGATTTCGGTCTCGCGCCAGCGGTTGACGGTGTCGGCGGTACCCCATCCGAGGTCGCCGCCGCGAGCGACGAACTCGTCGGCGACGGCCTGTGCGGCCTCGCGGTTGCCCGCGTAGGTTACCTCGCCGTCGACGAGGACGACCCCGCCGTTTTCGGCGATGACGGTTTCGGGAAGTCCGAGGTAGTGACACAGGGAGACCGGGTAGGGAAAGGCCTTGCCGGTGGCGAGAATGACGGGCGCGTCCCACGACGGGAGCACGTCGAAGGCTCGGGGGTCGAGTCGACTCTGTGCGTCGGTGAGCGTCCCGTCGATATCGAGTACCAGCGGTGGAACCATACCCGTGGTTTAGAGAGCGGGGAAAAAGAGTCAGCGGTCGAAAGTAGGAAGTGTCGACACTCGGGTTCCTCGGAGTTCAGTGATTCGTATAGATGAGTCCGCGGAACGCCAACGTCGAAAAGTTCGGGATGGGACGCGTCGCCGGACGGCCCGGCCCATCCGTCGAGTCGCGCTCGGAGACGCGGCGAACGATTCCGAGGTCCGAAAGTTCGTAGAGAACGCGTCTGATAGTCGCTGCCGACAGCGACACGGTCGGTGTCGATGCGATTGCCTCCGTCGCCGCCGAGACCGACGCTGTGTCCTCGTCGTCGAGTTCGACGAACGCCCGAAGCACGTGATGGCGACTGTCCGGGAGGGCGAAGACGCGACCCAGCGAGCAACCATCCTCCGGAACCGCGCCCATACCGGCGTCGACGTACTCGGCACCGATGGTGTCCGCACCGTCTGTCGCCGCCAACGTGGTCGCACCGTACAGCGCCGAAAGCGCGTCGTGGGCGTCCCCGTCAGCCCACGCGGCAACGTTGCTCGTCACCTCGTGAGTGAGCGCGTTGCGCGCGACGCCGTCGGAAGCACGCGCGACGAGGATGTCGACGAGGCTGTGTCGCTCGTATTTCGGAACCGAGACCGACTGGATTCGCTCAGCGGTTTCGCCGTCGAGCGGTGTTCGACCGACTGTGAGAACCGAGAAATTCGGTGACACCGCTTCGAGGGCTTCGATGGCCGTCATCGCTTCGTACGTCTCCGGCTCGCCAACGTGGTCGACTGCGACGACTGCGCGTTCGTCGTAAGAGACCCGCCTCGCGAGTCGGTCGCGCAACGCCTCGACGCCGACCCCTTGCGACGGGATTGATTCTTCGGACAGCGCATCGAGGGTCGCATGGAGGAGCGCGAACTCAGTTGATGCATCGCGGGCGTCGATATACGCGAACGAAGTCGTGGGTGCCCCGGCAGTACGGGTGGTCGTATAGATGACCGACTGCTGGGATGGGACGACGCGCGAGAGATGTTCGAAGAGCGTCGTCACGACGGCGGACTTTCCTGCCCCTTTGGGACCGTAAATGTGGGCGTTCGGCGGAAGGTCACCGTCGAAAATCGGGTCGAGGTGGTCGAGAATCCGCTCGAGTGTTGGGCCGCGACCCGTCGGTTCGTCCGGGTGGGCAGTCGGGTCTAACGCACTCAGGTCTCGAACGAGGCGACGTCTTGTTCCGCCACGTTGCCGCCGTCGGGTGATTCTGTCTTCGAGTCGCATGACGTAGGTGTGTCTCGTCTCAACGATATCCGGTGCACGAATAAAAACCGAACTACTATCACGTTTAAGCATGTTTGGTGAGAACATAGAACACGATTTTCACCCGAATATCGTCATTTCAAAGACAGTTGAGAGGTTCCTAAATACGCGTGGTGAGCAATTGCCCGTAACTAATATGAACAATAATTTTGAATTATATTCGGCCTTTCAAATCGGTTCACAAACGCCAATATACGGTATTCTACGGGCGGTACGTTGGCAACCACCCGTCGAAAGTGGTCCGAGTACTGAGACAAATCGAGGGTAAGATGAGTGAAGGTAAAATAAAGTGCCGTCGGTCCTACCTCACGAAAGACAGATGAATAAATCGCCGAGCGTCCTCGTCATTGGCGGGGGGTCGACTGGTACGGGCATCGCACGGGACCTCGCGATGCGCGGGCTGGACGTGACCCTCGTCGAGAAGGGGAACCTCACACATGGGACGACGGGGCGGATGCACGGGCTCCTCCACAGTGGAGGACGGTACGCGGTGTCCGAACAGGCATCGGCCAAGGAGTGTATCGTGGAAAATCGCGTCCTGCGACGAATCGCGGGACACTGCGTCGAGATGACGGGCGGGCTGTTCGTCCAGCGCCCCGAAGATTCCGACGAGTACTTCCAGAAGAAGTTAGAGGGCTGCCGCGAGTGCGGCATCCCCGCCGAAGTCCTCTCACCCGAAGAGGCCCGCGAGATGGAGCCGTACCTCGCGAAGGACATCAAACGCGCCATCAAGGTCCCTGACGGCGCAGTCGACCCGTTCCGGCTCTGCGTGGCGAACGCCGCGAGCGCCGTCGAACACGGCGCGCGCGTCGAGACGCACTCGGAAGTCACGGACGTGCTGGTCGAAGACGGCGAAGTCGTCGGCGTCGAAGTGACCCACCAAACTGGGACCGGACCATACGTTCACGGGAACCCCGGCGAAGTCGAAGAGATATACGCCGACTACGTCGTCAACGCGACCGGTGCATGGGCAGGTCAGATTGGCGATTTCGCCGGCGTCGACGTCGAAGTCCGGCCATCGAAGGGTGTCATGACCATCATGAACACCCGACAGGTCGACACGGTCGTCAACCGCTGCCGACCGAAGGGTGACGCGGACATCATCGTCCCCCACGAGACGACGTGTATTCTCGGGACGACGGACGAAGAGGTCGAAGACCCCGAAGACTACCCCGAAGAAGGCTGGGAAGTCGACCTGATGATAGAGACGCTCTCGGAACTCGTGCCGATGCTGGAAGACGCGCGGACGATTCGGTCGTTCTGGGGCGTCCGCCCGCTGTACGAGCCGCCGGGAACGGGCACGGAGGACCCGACGGACATCACGCGCGAGTTCTTCCTTCTCGACCACGCCGACCGCGACGACCTGCCGGGCATGACGAGCATCGTCGGCGGGAAACTCACCACCTACCGGATGATGGCCGAGAAGATTTCCGACCACGTCTGCGAAAAACTCGAC
>NZ_JBZRPK010000417.1:0-4363 GCF_058382125.1 Haloferax sp. s1 | reverse complement strand
GAGCAAATATGAACGATTTAACATCACGGACGTGCCTGGTAACGGGCGCATCACGGGAAATTGGACGGGGAATCGCAGAGGAGTTTGGAGAAGCAGGTGCGGATGTCGTGGTAAACTACCGAACTTCGGAGGCCGAAGCTTATGACGTCGTTGACGAGATTGAGGCCGCAGGTGGGAGCGCTATTGCGCTTCAAGCCGATGTCTGTGAGTACGACGAGGTCTCGGCGATGCGCGACCGCGTGCACAAAGTATTCGGACCTATTGATGTACTTGTGAACAACGCGGGCGTGACAGTCGACTGCAAGTTCGAGAACATGACTTGCGAGGACTGGGACCGCGTCATGGACGTGAACCTCGGCGGCGTCTTCAACGCGACGAAGGTCTTCTACGACGACCTGAAGGAGGCAGACCGCGGTCGCCTCATCAACATTTCGAGCGTCGTCGGCCAGCAAGGCAACTTCGGACAAGCCAACTACGCGGCCACAAAGAGTGGACTGTTCGGGTTCACGCGCACTATCGCTCTCGAACTGGCGCGACACAGAACGACGGCCAATTGCGTCGCACCTGGTTTCACCCAAACCGACATGTTCGATGACGTGGGCGAGGAGATACAAGATAAGATTTGCCAACGTATCCCTCTCAACCGATTCGCGGAGGTGGATGATATCACGGGTATCGTTCGGTTCCTCGCCAGCGACGAATCGGACTACATGACGGGACAAGTACTCGGCGTCAATGGTGGGATGGAGTGGTGACAATCATGTATAAGGAAGACCCACGACTCACGTCCGTACCACCGTACCAGAGCGAAGAGGCGGAGCTTGACTGGTCCGTCGAACCGCTCCCAGAGACGCTGACATCGTCCCAGACCAAGCTCGTTTACCTCTATCTCTCGCAGCAACGTGTGGGGACCGTAGAGGAACTTCGGGACACGCTCGGGATGAAAACTATCACGCTCTACCCAGTGCTCGAACACCTCATGGACCTTGGTCTCGTCCAGCGTGAGGACGGATACTACGTCTATCAGCCGACCTGAACGGTTCATCGGTGGTGCTTTGCGTCCGTCGTGACGTGAGTTCACCCCGATACTGACGTTCCCTTCTACTCGTAACGCCGAGGGTAGTTCCCTCCTATCATTCGTATCGTGACTCGTCTTCTACAGCGTCGTCGTCGAGTGTTTGGAAACGCGTTTACTACTCTGTCTCGCTGGGTGTTTCGATGATATGACGGAATGCACGATGTCTCCCGAGATGGCGTCGGAGATACCGGTAGATGGGGAAGATGTATTCCTCGATTCGGCCGGAGACGCCTCTCGTACTCGCGTGAATCAGCACTGGAACACCCGAGGACCGGGCGAGGTCGATTGTTCGGTCGGGCGTACTGCCAAACACCCAGCGTCGGAGCCGACGGTCACGGGTCGCTCCGATGAGCAGGAACCCACCGTTTCCGATAGACGTCGAGACGAGTCCCTCGGCAACCGTGTCGGCAGTCAGGTTGTGCACTTGGAGCGATTCGATTCCCGTGAGAGCTGAGACGGTTTCATCGACCGGTTCGGAGGTCCCACCTCGCTTCGGGTTGACGCTAATGACGTGCACCTTGGCCCCTTGCTGCCCCAGTCGATTTACAATTGGCAGCAGCGCAAGGTGGTGAGGACCGCCACCGGCACCGACGTTGATAGTCGAGAAATCGTCGATAGCATCCACGTTGCTCGTGAAGAACACTCCGCACGGAGCGTTGTATTCGACGGTTTCGGTGATTCCCGGGTTCTCCTCCGGATAACCCATTAGAATCTGATCAGCCTGGTCGTCCCGTGCTGTCTGGAGGATGTCGAACGCGATATCTCGGCAGATATGCCCTTCGACGGTGTATTCAACGTCTATGTCGGCTTCGGAAAGGAGCGCTTCTATTCGCTCGGCCCGCTCTTGGGCTGTTTCGCGGACCATCTCGTTCGGCGTCTGGTCCGGGATGTGAGTGACGTTGAGCACCTGAACCAGCGGTTCTGCCTCTTCCCCTCGACTCAGCGTCTCGGCGAGCCGTACGTAGGGGACCGCTCTCTCTGGGCGTGCAAGCGCCACGAGAACTCGGAACCGCTCTCGTTCCCTCTCTTCCGTCTCACCACCCGTTGCGGCCGTCGTGCTGGAACCTGATTGGCCGGAAGCGCCGGTCGAGACAATCTTCTCGACGAGTTCTTCGATATGCGGAGCGCCGCCCCAGACGAGATAGGCGATAACGAGTCCAACAGTGAGTGCAGCGCCGATACCAACCCCAACAGGGGGGAGGTTCAGAATAAGTGCGAGATTGGCTAGTACGCCCACCACGGGGAGGGCAGGAACGAGCGGCATCGAGAAGCCTCGTTCGATGTCCGGGTAGTTCCGCCGGGAGTAAATCAGCGCGATATCTACCACGGCCAGTGGGACGAGGAGATTGAACGTAGCGAATCCCGTGAGGGGGCTCAACCCGAGGAAATGGACGCCGAGTAGTCCGTGCTCCGAAAAGAGGGTGATGAACACGAAGATGAGGAGACAGATTGTCGCCGTTGCTGTCGTCACACTCCAGAATGGTGTCCGATAGTCGCGATGGATGCGGGCGAACCGCCGGGGCGCGTGTCCCTGTCGGCCCATGAGTGACCCGATACCGCTCGCGGCGAGAATCGAGGCGTTCGAGGCGCTTACCATCGAGAAGACGGCACCGGCGACGATGAGTAACTGCCCCCACGGCCCGAGGAAGGATGCCGCGACGCTTCCCATCGCCGTCTCCCCCTCTGCGAGCACTTCGCGGGCGACCGGCGCGTTCACCATCGCGACGATGACGAGCGCGTACAGCACTGTGACGGTAATCATGCTCGCGGCGATGGCTCGGGGAACAGTCTTCCGAGGCTCGATAATCTCACCCGCACTCGCGGCGATAGCCGAGAATCCGAAGAACGTGATGAACGCCAGTGCGGCGACCGAGACGATACCGACGGGTTCGGCCTCGATGTTTGTGACGAACTTCGTTGTTGCCTCCGCTGGCCCGACGAACGCAATCGCACCGCCGATAAAGGCGAACAGGACCCCGACTTTCGCGCTCGTGACGATAAGCTGGAAAATCCCCGATTCCTCGGTCCCGCGAGCGTTGAGCAGTCCAAGTGTAAGTGCCGCGAGAATTCCAATGCTTCCGTGTGGCAGGAACTGAAGCGACTCCGGGAGGATAAACCGGAAGAACCACTCGTCCATCGTCGCGAGATAGAACGCTGTCGTCCCGGTGTATCCGAGAAAGAGGGACATTCCAACGCCGTATTTGAGACGGTCCCACTCTTCGAACGTACGCGAGCAAAAGAGGTATCCACCCCCGTTTTCGGAGTAGATAGACGCGAACTCGGAGTAGGCTGCGGCGGTGATTCCAGCAACAAGTGCTGCGAGGACGAACGCGATGACGGCGCTCGAACCGATTCGGAATACAGCCGTCCCGGAAAGCGAGAAAATCCCGGCCGCGATCATCGTCCCCAGCCCAATCGCGAACGCGATTTTGAAATCGAGTGTCCGCGTGTGCTCAACCATATCGTTCTGTTGGTTTGCGTATTTAATAAATAATCAGGCGGTTTAGCGGGTCGTTCATGGCGACGCTTCATCTGACACCCGTCCAACTCGTAGCCCACGAGGAGGTCGCACTCGCCGAGGCCGTCTCTCACATTCCGGTTCTGGGTGCCGCCGGCTTCGTCCTCGTTATTCTCTCGGCGATGAAAAGCACGTCATCGGGTATCAACGCGACGCTGTTCGGTACGGCCCGACTCGTTCACAAGATCGCGACCGAGGGTGCGCTGCCGCGGCTCTTTTCGTTCCGGAACCGAGAGGGAATCCCAGTCTACTCGCTTCTGGTTATGGGTGGGTTAACGGCGGCATTCGCCGCACTGGGCACGCTCAAGCAGATCACCGAGTTCGGTTCTGTGGCATTTCTCGTTTCGTTCGCCGTTACAAACTACACGAACCTCCGGCTTGCAGACGAGACGGGGTCGAACCGCATCGTTCCCGCACTCGGCCTGCTCGGCACGACCGCCGCGATTCCGATTGTCCTCTATCATCTGTATCGAACCGACATCCAAATATTATTCTGGACCATCGGAATCTTCATCCTCGTTTTTCTGTTCGAGTTCCTCTATCTGGAGCGTAGCCCGTTCGAGCCCGCGGGTGAAGGCGAGACGTGAGCTCTCTTTTCGGTCCGGTCGTTGGGGTCGGTGCTTTGAGTTTTCGCCACTCTGACCTACTGAGAGGGGACTAATTCGGATGTACTGCCCGCTGCTTTCGACGGTCTTCTCAACGGCAGTTCGATAACGAACGTGGCACCTTGCGGGGCGTTGTCCTCAATCCACACCTCGCCACCATAG
>NZ_JBZRPK010000418.1:0-4376 GCF_058382125.1 Haloferax sp. s1 | reverse complement strand
CGAGCAACCGTATACACACACGCCGCTGCCACGGCTTTCGGGGTCGCTCCTGAGTGCGCCCATTCCTCGCTGGTGTCGATAGCGAGGGTTCGAGCCTGTCGTCGAATGCTATCTGTCACGTCCAACGCGTTGGCAACGCGTGGGACGAACGCTGCTGGCGTAATTGGTTGGGTGGGGAGTCCCAACTCTGTATTCAGCGCCTTGTATGCGGAGATTATCTGTGATTGGGGGACTCGCGCTACGGGCGCGAACTCATCGAGCGTTCGTGAAAGCCCCGTACACCGACAGACGGCGTAGACACTCGCTGCGGCGACTGCCTCGTGTGCCCGCCCCGGAAAGAGTCCCGCGTCCTGTGCTGAGCGCACGTACTGACACGCCTGATCACGCCGCCTCACTCTTCATCTTTAACTAAACACGACCAGATATCCGGCTCTGAGGCGCGTCTGGTACTCTGAAAAATCATAAAAAACTTACAAAATGACAGCGGAGGTATCAGTGTGCCCTCCACCCGGACTATCGCACTATACGGGCTTCTCATCGTCGGTGTTCTCTGTAGCTTAGTGTTCCCGGCTATGGCTGGGGCACAGCTCACCTATACAGCAACACCAGTAGAACCGGGAGATGACCCCGCCCGTATAGTCAACGTGAGTACGAACGTTTCGAATCTCGATACTCGTCTCGCGGACCTCAATCAACAGACGACTCGACCAATCGTTCAGGCGTCCCAAACCGGCTCGTTTGAGGGGAACGTGACTCCACAGCTCGCTAGCGTCCTCGAGGCCCTGCCGAGCCAAGTTGTCCAGTACACCATCTACAATGGATCGTACTACCAGTGGAACACCACCGTCAACGATGGTGGCACATCAGCTCGCATACGAATGGATCCCATCAACGCGACGTCTGTGCTGGATGCTGTTGCAAAGCCGTACGACACAGCACCCACTGACGTTCAGACTGCGATTGAGACGGGCTCGGTGGAAAGCGGGTCTATCAATGCAGGAGTGTATCAACGAGGGAGCTCATATTACACGGTAGCAGCGGAAGATGAGTCAGCGCTGACAGCGCGCGTACTCGGAGCTGGAGTGGGATATGTTCTTACTCCTGTTGGACGGGGTTTCATCGCTGTCGCAGTTGGGATCCTCTACTACCGATATCAGAGTCCCTCTGATAATCGTGTCCTCACGGTCCCTCGTGCGGTAGCGGTCGCTGCACTTTCGATCCCTATCACTGTGGTGTTGACCGCGCTTGAACAGAGCCCATCGCTTACTCGATTCATCACCGATCCGGCAAGTGCGTTTGTTGTCTCGGCGAGTGTCATCGCAGGCGTTCTGATTCACCAGCGTCGGTGGGCGGCGCTCATCGGTACTACAGTCGGTGTTGCTGTGCTCGTGCTCGGAGCAAATGTACTGGCGAATGGCCTTGCAGGAATTATCTTTGGGCTCGGCTTCCTCGTTCTCGGATTTATTGCTGGTGGCATCTCGCTTGTCTACGGTGTCGTCTTTGGTCAAGAGGATTCAGACCCGGAACTGACGAATACCTCAGGAGCTCAGATAACCGAGTAGGTCGATAGTAACTCGGATTTCGTTATCCTGTCTGAGATAGAGCATGTAAACTACCCCTGCCTACTCGGCCTTCGGCTTACGTTGCTCCTTGAGGAAGGGGGCTTACCGCCTGCAATTAGCTAACTCCGGCAGCGAGACTACCAACCATTCCCGTAACAACTGAACCAGCCAAATTGTTGTTAAAGAGAACAGTATTGACGGCAGTTGAGACGACTACCCAAACAATGACATTCGTCATATCACAGTACAGACCGTAAGCGTGGGGCTCACACACCTTGACAAATAAAAATAATTATGTGGAATGTTATATGCACTCATGGTCGGACTCATCGGTACCAGAAACGGCCTGTATAGAGTGGATTCTCTCCCCTTCGACGACAGCGAGCGCGTTATCGACTGCGGCCGGGTGAGCAAAATCAGCCGTCACGACGAGGAGGAGACGTTTGCTGCGACCGATGAAGGACTGTACCGCTCTACCGACGACGGGCGGACGTGGAACCCGGTAGAGCTCCCCGAAGAAAACGTTTGGGAGGTGTTTGTCGCTTCCGACGGGCGAATTTACGCTGGGACGGACCCCGCTCGACTGTTCTGTTCGGCCGACAACGGTGACACGTGGACCGAACTCGGCTCGCTACGACAGCAGACGACCACCGAGCTCTGGCGGTCGGCATTCCGCGAAACCGCCCACGTTCGGACGGTCACTAGCCACCCGGAAACGCCTGACCGCATCTTCGCAGGTATCGAAGTTGGTGGTCTCTACCGAAGCGAGGATCGAGGCGAGTCGTGGTCGAAGTGCGAAATCAGGGACGAAACCGGCGTCGTTCAGGACGATATTCACGAGATTGTCACCCTCGGCCCCGAAGGATACGTCGTCGCGTGCGGGCGGCTCTCTATCTACGACCGGAACCACGCCGCTGCCGAAGGCGGACTGTACCACACTGCCGACGCAGGCGTCACGTGGACCCGTCTCGACCGCACCGTCGACCCGTCCTATTTCCGGGGCCTGATACACCACGACGGCATGCTACACGCTTGCGGTTCGACTACTGTTCCACCGGAGTGGACCGGTACGTTGGACGCCGGTGCAGCGATGTTCGCTTCGAGCGACGCCGGTGAGACGCTGGAGGAAGCACCGTACCCGGGTGGCCCGGACGAAATGATTCTAGCGTACACGTCGAGCGATGACCACGTATTCGCCGGTACAGGCGTCGGCGACTCGGGGAGAATCATCCGGCGAACGGGAGACAAAACGTGGGAGACGCAAGGTTACGTGCCGGACGACGTGTTGTCACTCAGCGTGACCTGAATAGGCAATCACGTTCGCGACCAGTCACAGGTTGCTCTCTACGTTCCGTGAACGAATTCGATGGGTGCCGAGTCGGGGCCAAACGTACTGCAGCCGGTGCCACGGTGGGGATTGGGAATTACGGCACGAGAATTGGTATGTTTTCTTACAAAAATGATATGAGTACGCTGTTCGAAATTGACAATGTAGAATAAATTCAGAATAACCGAAGTACAGACGAGACAACAGACGATGACACACAACACTCAGAGCACAGACGAAGAAGAGATCGAACAACTGTTGATGGCCTCAGCGCAGGCGTTCCGTGAGCTCGATACGACGAAATTAGCTCAGATGTATGCAGAGGACGCCGACTGGACGAACGCTTTCGGTACGACCTTACACGGCCGTGATGCGATCGTTGAGTATCACGAAGAGCTCTTCGAAGATCCTCATTTCTCTCGTGGGAAAATCCTCGGCGAACCTGACGGGTCGATTCGGTTCGTCAGCGACGACGTGGCCGTGGCCAAGACTTTTGTCGAGCGTGCGGGGCAGGAAAGCGCCGAGGGAGACGAACTACCCACCCGACGAAATCACTCGCTCAAGGTTCTGAATCGTCAAGACGAGAAGTGGGTTATCGTCTCCGAGATGTACATGGATGAGGACGCCAAACCAACACTCGACAAGTAGCGAATTTTTCTCGGCCCGGCACTGTCTAGTTACGCCAGTTTGAGGAACGAGCAGGTCGGTGAGTTAATTGGTTAGAATGCTCGCAGCCCTGCTCAGCGAGTGCGTTGCGACGGATTTAGAAGAAATATACAATTCGAACAATGCTACAATTTTCAGAGACCGCAGCAAGCGCTCGGTGGACGAACACCTGTTGAGGAGGTCACTAACTAGACAGTGCCTATTTAACAAAGTGGTTTTTAGATTGACTCTATGGGAATAAATAGAAGGCACTTTTCGTCCATTATTATTGGCATTATCCTGCCCACAGCAGGTTGTACAAGTGACCAGCATAGTTCTACTCCTGGGGAGAAAACCAAAAACTCTACAATATCAAATGCTACTACCACCGATAACAATTCAGGGAATAAGACTACCACCAGTAATAAAAACACAAGTTCATCCCCATCAAGCACTTTTGTAACGGACCCCAGCGATGTAGTGAGTGTGGACACACGAGTCGTGGAAATCGGCCGAAGTAAGAATACTTCGAGTGTGAGAAGTGCGGAAAAGTGCTTCACGCGGATTATAATGCGGCGAAGAATATCGGGTGGCGGTTTGTCCGTCGTGGGATAAAAGACTCACGACAGACGGGCAACAGTCAACTTGCCCTTAAGTCAGGGACAGTGACGCCGAATCGGGGATTCATCCCGTACTCAGCACCGAGTTAGAGGCCGAGAACACTGACAAGCCCCGAGTCACCCGACCCGGGGTTGTTGACCGTAAATCGCTCGGTGACTGCACAGCCCGTACAGACAGGGGTTACCTCAAGCTGTTCTGTTTTGATGTGTGAACCACAGTTG
>NZ_JBZRPK010000419.1:0-4379 GCF_058382125.1 Haloferax sp. s1 | reverse complement strand
GGCGGGAAAGTGTTCCGGAGCGGGTGTTGCTACACTCGCGGGGAGGGTCGCATCTTCTACTTCCGACCGGGACACGAGACGTACCCAATCTACGACCAACCCGAAATTCGAACCATTCTCGCGAACGCTGTCGACTGGGCAGCCCCCGGCGACGGACCGAATCCGTACTTCGGAAACTCGGAGCCGCTCGAAGACCTCGATTGAGTTGGCCGCGACACCGACTTACCTTCTGGTTCAAAAGTATCAATTGAACAAAGACTATGGTGGGAAACGTTCAACTAGTTCACTACGGCCTGAACCACTCGGAGTAGGGTAGGCGGGCCGTGTTGATATTATGAAAGGAATCGAAGGAAAAGTCGCCCTCGTTACGGGCGCTGCATCCGGTATCGGACGGTCGACTGCGCTGCGCTTTGCGGAAGAGGGTGCAAAGGTTGCACTCTCGGACGTACAGGTCGACGCTGGGAAAGAGGTGGTCAGCGAGATAGAGCAAAACGGTGGCGAAGCCGTGTTCTTCGAGGCCGACGTTTCGAAGGAAGCGGACGTCTCTGACCTCGTCGACAAAACGGTACGCGAGTTCGGCGGACTCGACTTCGCGCACAACAACGCGGGTATCGAGGGAACGCCCAACTCCATCCCGGACATGCCTCTGGAAGATTTCCAGCAGGTCGTCGACATCAACCTCACCGGCGTCTTCCTCGGTATGAAGTACGAGATTCCGCATCTCGTCGAGAACGGTGGCGGCGCAATCGTCAACACGTCTTCGGTTGCTGGGTTGACCGGTACGCCGAACCTCGCGCACTACTACGCGACCAAACACGGCGTCATCGGCCTGACCCGCTCGGCCGCCCTCGAAGTCGCAACCGAGGATGTCCGCGTCAATGCCGTCTGTCCGGGGGCCATCGAGACGCCGATGATAGACCGCGCTGCCGCCGACAACGAGAAAGTGAGAGAGGGCCTCCTCGCGAGCGAACCGGTCGGTCGCTTCGGAGAACCCGAAGAGGTCGCAAGTGCCGTCGTCTACCTCTGTTCCGACGACGCATCGTTCGTCACCGGACACCCGATGGTCGTCGACGGCGGGTTTGTCGTCCCGTAACCGGACGCCTTGCGAACTGGACCCTGAGTTTTCATCTCGGGCACGTCCCGGATTTTTCACCCCGACAACCGGCGACTGTTCCGTGTCCGAAAAAGCGCCGAGTGCAATAAGTACCCACAGTCCTCAATAAACTAACATGGCACAATCGTCGGGTGGACAGCGACTCATGTTCGTCCTGTTCGCGGTCGCAACGCTCATCTTCCTCCTCGGTATCGTCGTTATCGGCTTCCTCTCTGGCGCGATTTGAATCACGCCCCTTCGGCTCTGCGTACCCCTGTGTATCGAACTCAGCGGGTCGCGTCGTCCGGATGGAAGGTCTGTCCGCGCTTTTTATCTGCGGTCATCCGGCGGAGTGTCGCCGCCGCGTTGCTCGCGTCGTAGCCGAAGAGTACGTCGTCCGCGTACTCGTCTGCGACTTCGACCGCGTGAATGAGGTCGTCGACATCGACGTTGACGGCGTACAGTTCGAGCGAGAACGCCACGTCGTAGGGGTCGAGAAGCGAGATGAATCCCTTGGCGATAGTCTCTAACCAGTACGTCGTCCCGTAGTACGTATCGTAGAGCGGGACGACGAACTCGTCGACATACTCCGAGAGCGCCTCGATGTCGAGGCCCGCCCGGCGGTAGAGGTGGCCGGGATAGGGGTCGGGGTAGAGGGTGAGATAGACGCGACCGGGGATTCGCTCGGCGGCCTCGGCGACGAAGTCGGTGATGACCTCGGCGCGCCACTCGAACCACGCGTCTTCGTCGTCGGCGTCGCGGTCGTGTTCGTCGGCCCACGTCTCGAACTGACTCGTACACCGGTCACATTGGCAGTACTCGTCGCGGGGGAAGCCAACGTCGTCGAGTCGCACGTCCCCGTTTTCTGCGGCGGCGTCGTCGATGATTTCGAACAGGCCCGCGCGGTACTTCTCGTTGGTCGGACAGATGTATGCCCAGTCGAAGTAGGTTCGGTCCCGCGTCGCCAGATTCCCTTCGCCGTCGACGGGGACGAGGTCTGGACTCTCGTTTGCGGCGGCGTTGTCGCCGAAACACGAAATCATGTTTACGGCGTTCGGAAGCGGCGCGGCCGCCCGTCCGGTCACGTCCTTGACCTCGTAGAACCCGCGGTCGAACTCGGGCCAGTCGACTTCGTCTGCGTTGCGCGTGACGACCCCGTACATGGTTCCGCTTTCGCGTGGCCGTCGGGTAAGTCGTTCGTTCTCAGGCTTCGGAAGGATGGATGTGACGCGAACCGAGAATTGAAATCGGTGGATAGTCGGCCATATAACTCACAACATTCGTGGCGGTGTATCTTCTTTCGTGTGGCGGTGTATTCACTCTGAGAGCTGCAGTTGTGGAACTCGGTCGAGGGTGACCGAGCGATAAACGAATGGGGGAAGTTACTCTTCGATCTCGACTTCGACGGTCTCTCCATTGCCGGAGAAGACAGTGTATAGGAGTGCGACGAGTGCCAGTACCAAGACGAGTTTCGCCTTCTTGGACATATTCTGATTTACGACGGCACGACACTAATTGATTACGACATGATTTCAACACGATTGGTTCTGGGAGTCCGACCAACGACTCGAATTTGACTTGATTACGGACCCGAGTAAACAACCACAGAAACATTATCACTCTGGGAGACATTCACTAACTTGCACAATTCGTGCTTGATTCTGTATGTCCTTCGACTCGTCACTTCGTATCCTCTCGGTCGGCGGCGGCCGAGAAATCGCCCGTGCTGTAGAGCATGCCGTAACGCGGGTGACGGTCGAAACCGCCGAGACACTCGACGCTGCGTGCTCGGCACTCGATGCGGACAGTCCGTTCGACTGTCTCGTCCTGACTGAGACGCTTCCGGACGGCGATGGCTCGTCACTCCTCCGAGAGATTCGAGCGTCGGAGTCGGACCTCCCCGTCGTTTTTCTGGCGGACGAACCCACGTCACAGTCGGTGACTGAACTCGTCGACTTGGGTATCTCGGGCTACCTCAAGAACGACGACCTCGACCCGGAGACCGAACTCGCTCCGCGCGTCGGACGCCTTGCACGCCAATACCGAGTCGACCAATCGACCCGAGTTTCGGTCACCGAAAGCGGGGAGGTAGACAATAGAGAGTGGGTCGTCGAAGATGCACTCGACGCGCTCGACGACGTGTTCTACGTCTACGACCAGTCCGGAAGGCTCGTCTCGTGGAACAGTCGCTTTAGCGAACTCACCGAGAAATCCGACGAGGAACTCTTCGAAACGCCCGCCGAGTCGTTCTTCGAAGAGGGCGACCGAGAAGTTGTCAAGCGGGCAGTCAACCAAGTGCTGGAGAACGGGGAGACAGTCTTTGAAGCCCGACTACCGACGACGAAGGGAACGATACTGTTCCAACTTACCGGACACCGACTCGTCGCTCCGGACGGTACAGTCGTCGGTTTCTGCGGAGTCGGTCGCGACATCACGGTACTCCGTCGACACGAAGAACAACTCGCTCGGCAAAACGAACGCCTCGACGAGTTCGCCCGCGTCCTCTCGCACGACCTTCGAAATCCCCTATCTATCTCGACGGGCTTTCTCGACCTTGCACGACAGCAGAACGACTCGGAGTATCTCGAACGGGTCGCAACCTCGCTGGACCGGATGAGTGAAATCGTCAACAACGTCTTGAAAGCGGCACGGCGGGGGACCACAGTTGTCGAGTTCTCACCGGTCTCGTTCGAAGGCATCGTCGGACAGGCGTGGGATACCGCTGACACGGGTGATGCGACACTCGTTATCGACTCGGAGCAAATAATCCATGCCGACCCCGGACGCCTCCAGCGACTGTTCGAGAACCTCTTTCGAAACGTCGCTGACCACGCTGGTACGTCGCCGACGGTAACTGTCGAGGTTCTGGACTCGGAAGACGGATTTGCGGTCGAAGACGACGGCAACGGCATCGACTCCAGTATCGCTACTCAGGTGTTCGAACCCGGATTTACGACCGCACCGGACGGAACGGGATTCGGACTCGACATCGTCCGGTCGCTGGCTGAGGCTCACGGTTGGTCTGTTTCTGTTGTCGACAGTTCGTCGGGCGGTGCTCGCTTCGAGTTCGACGGCGTCACGTTCTCCGATACAGACTGCGATGACGCGGACTTCGACGGTCTAGACTACATCGATACGGACCGCGACACCGACAACGTGGACGAGAGTTCTGACGAATCTGAGCCAAGCAAAACGTAAGCGTCGATTAGTTGACGTCGAGAGTGGTTTCGACGATTAGTTGACGTCGAGAGTGGTTTCGACGATTAGTTGACGTCGAGAGTGGTTT
>NZ_JBZRPK010000693.1:0-16527 GCF_058382125.1 Haloferax sp. s1 | reverse complement strand
GCCCTGTTCAGCCGTCGTTTCGATAATCTCGTTCGCCTTCGACTGGACTTCCTTCGAGAGGTCGAGTTCCGACGAAGAACGCGGGACGTACTTCTTCGGGTCGACCGGCCGCATCTCCAACCCGAGTTCCTGCGAGATATAGCGATACGTCCGTCCGATTTCCTTTCGTTCGACGCGCGATACCTCGGAAATCTCTTCGAGTGAGCGTGGAATCCCCTCTTTTCGACAGGCAGCGTAGAGCGCCGACGTGGCGACACCCTCGATAGAGCGCCCGCGAATCAGGTCCTCGTTGAGGGCGCGGCGATAGATGACAGATGCGACCTCGCGGACCGAGCGCGGGACGCCGAGCGCGGACGCCATGCGGTCGATTTCACTGAGTGCGAACTGCAGGTTACGCTCGCCAGCGTCTTTGGTTCGAATGCGCTCTTGCCACTTCCGCAGGCGGTGCATCTGCGACCGCTTTTTCGAGGAGATTGACCGTCCGTAGGCGTCTTTGTCCTTCCAGTCGATAGTCGTCGTTAGCCCCTTGTCGTGCATCGTCTGCGTGGTCGGCGCGCCCACGCGGGACTTCGATTGACGTTCGGAGTGATTGAACGCGCGCCACTCCGGCCCGGGGTCGATACGCTCTTCTTCGATGATGATACCAGTCTCTTCGTGAATCAACTCGCCGTCGGCGGTTCGGACAACTTCCTCGGGGTCGAGGTTATCGAGGTCTAACTCGTCCTCCGATGTCTCGCCGTCTTGCGACTCGTCTCCCCATCGAGTCCGGTCGTGCTCACGCTCCCGCTGGCGGGTAGGCCGTTTCATCGCATTTATATATTGTCTATTTCCTTGCACTTGAAACTTTTCTCGGGGGGAAGTGAGTTGTTTTTACTCCCGAAGCGACTGCGAACGGAGCGCCTATACCGAATCCACAGTGAGATGGTGATATGCCGACCGTCGAGTGCGACCCTGACGAAGCGCGACGACGACTCGAAGAGGCGGGCGTGTCCGTATCGCCCGGCAACACCGAACACGAGCGCTGGCGCGCAGACCGAGGCGACGCCAGCGCGGTCGCATACGACGGGAAAGTCGTCGTACAAGGTTCGAGACCGACAGACTTGCTCGCACTCATCCAACCGAAGGGCGGGAGAGCACACGTGTACTTCGACGGCGCAAGTCGCGGAAACCCGGGACCCGCAGCCATTGGCTGGGCTATCGTAACGAGCAACGGAATCGTCGCCGAGGGGTCGAAACGAATCGGAGAGACGACCAACAACCGCGCCGAGTACGAGGCCCTTATCGAGGCACTCTCGGTCGCGGACGAGTACGGATACGACGAAGTGGACGTTCGCGGCGACTCACAACTCATCGTCAAACAGGTCCGCGGCGAGTGGAAAACCAACGACCCCGGCCTGCGAGAACGCCGCGTGAAGGCTCGTGAACTCCTCGAACGCTTCGACCGGTGGTCGCTGGAGCACGTACCACGAGAGATAAACGACCGCGCGGATACCTTAGCCAACGAGGCCCTCGATAATGCCTGAGTCAGAACTCCCCGAAGACGTAGTTGAAGAAGCAACGCGGCTGACTCGTCTGGCCCGCGACGCCGTCGACCCCGACGAGCGCGAGGCATATCTGTCGGCCCGTGATGAACTCGTCGACGAACACGATTTCCTCTCGCGGGTCCGCGAAGAAGATGATGTACTCGTCCTCCACCCCGCGGAATGGGTCGACGACGAGGGAACCGTCGTCCCCAAACAGATTGACGATGTTGACAGAGGCGTCGAACAACCGCTGTCGGGGACCGGCGAGGAACACGAGTGGAGTGCTATCGAAGAACACAATGCCCGCCTCGTCGCTACCGTCGCCGAGAAACATGGAGAGGACCACGCCGCGAACGCGCGTGCGTTCGCCGACTTCCTCGGGAACCACTACGTGCGCCGTATCGAGACGGCTGGCGCTCCCGAGGTGCGTGAGTTCATCGAAGAATATTATCCACGCAATGCGTGGACGACCACTGAACAGCGGTCGATTCTTTCGGAATCGCTCAAGTTGCTCTTCGACGCCGCAGACGCCGAAGTGCCCGAATACAACTGAGCGAATCCGCAGTTCGTGCGGATATGATTTGCGTGATTACAGCTTCGCGTCGATGAGTTCCGAGACCATCTCGGCGCGCTCATCGTCGGTGACGAACTTCGAGAACATCCAGTCGAAGCGGTCGAGGACGGCTTCGAGACCGGTGTCGGTCAGTTCGTACTGGTTCGTCCGCTTGTCGAGTTCGCTCTTCTCGACGAGACCCATCTCGACGAGGTCGTCGAGATTGGGGTACAGACGCCCGTGGTTGACTTCGGTGTCGTAGTACTCTTCGAGGTGGCGCTTGATGGCCAGACCGTACATTGGTTCTTCTGCCAGGATTACTAGGATATTCTGCTGGAACGCGGTGAGGTCCCGAGTCGCACCGGATTCGTCGCCAATTGTTTGTGCCTCTGACATACATGTGGAAATGTCATCCGTCTATTTAAACTTTGTCAACTCGCAGTCTGGTTCGAATATTTTGGCTTATAGAAGATACCCGAAAACAAGGTCTGGACACAGGCGCAAGCCGAATAACTGGTAATATTACTGGGTGGTATTGTCCTATGTATTTGGTGCCTATTTCGCATGAGCATACTTGGAGAATACCAAGCACATATACTAGTGACTTCCAAAGGCTCTGTGAAGAATACCTCCAATTACAGAGGGGTTCCCGCGCTCCGTCAAACACGGCAGTGCAGTCACTCCGAGAGCAATGCCGAAAGGACTTTTGCCTGCATCGAGGATGGGTTCGGTATGGTGAATCTCTGGGAAGATATGGAGACCGGCCCCGACGCGCCGGACGAAATCTACGCAGTTGTCGAGTGTCTCAAAGGCGAGCGCAACAAGTACGAGTACGACAAGGACATTCCCGGTGTCGTCCTCGACCGCGTGCTTCACTCCAACGTCCACTACCCCTCCGACTACGGGTTCATGCCGCGGACGTACTACGACGACGAAGACCCCTTCGACGTGCTCGTGCTCGTCGAAGACCAGACGTTCCCCGGTTGCGTCATCGAAGCTCGCCCGGTCGCGCTCATGAAGATGGACGACGACGGCGAGCAGGACGACAAGGTCATCGCCGTCCCCACTGAGGACCCGCGCTACGACCACATCGAGGACCTCGAAGACATCCCGAAGCAGCTCCGCGACGAGATTGACGAGTTCTTCTCGACGTACAAGAACCTCGAGGAGGGCAAGGAAGTCGAGACCCTCGGTTGGGAAGACAAGCAGGCCGCGAAGGACGCCATCGAACACGCGATGGACCTGTACGAAGAGCACTTCGCGTAAACGACTTCACCACACCTTCTTTGCGACGACACGTCCCGTAGCGGATGCACTCGGAACTGTCTCGATAGTCTGACTGAATCGAAGCGACGACGGAAAATGGCGAATCGACAGACGCCAGCCCGTCGCATACGCACTGGTTATTCCCCTCACACCCACCGATGAATTATGCTCATGGGTAATTATTAGTCGCTCTGCCCGATACGTAGAAATGAGTATGGCAGCCAAGCAACCCCGTCTCGGGATTCAACACCCGACCGTCGTTCCGACGAACTTCACGCCCGCCGATGAGGCGGACACAGACGACGAAGAGCGTTCCGAAGACGCGTAAATTTGAGACTTTCTCGCGCGTACGCCAAGAAACAGCGATAGCGTTAGATAATATCGATGGCAATCGGGTTAGTTTATCAGTTCTAAGACAGATTTGGAGCGGATAATATCGCTTGCGGCACGTCACTCCCCCGTGAGATGTGTACACGCCGCGCGCTTGAGGGAACCCCTTTTTATCTCGCCGCCGTAAGGCGTTGGTAATGGCTATCTGCGACGTGTGCGGCAAAGACGAGAGTCTGCCGTACCGCTGCTCGCGGTGTGGCGGGACGTTCTGCTCTGAACACCGTCTCCCGGAGAACCACAACTGTGCGGGGCTTTCCGACTGGAACGACCCCGCGGGGGTCTTCTCGAGTGACTTCGACGACTCCGTAGAGACACAACGCGGCCGCGCCGGTGGTCTCTTTGACTCCATTACGGGAACCGGCGGGTTCCTCGGCTACTTCCGCGGAAACATGGCGTACCTGTTCTTAGGTCTGATGTGGATTGCCTTCGGTATCCAACTCGTGCTACAGGTCGCCGGATTCGGCCGCCTCATGGTAAACACCTTCTTCCTCACGAGTGTCCACCCCGAATACGTCTGGACGTGGGTAACGTCGATATTCGCCCACGGCGGCTTCTACCACATCGTCGGTAACTCCATCGTCCTGTACTTTTTCGGCCCGCTCGTGGAGCGCTACGTCGGGTCGCGGAAGTTCGCGGCGCTCTTCCTCGTCAGCGGGATGCTCGCCGGGCTCGCGCAGGTCGGGTCATCGATGCTCCTGTCGCCAGGGATACCGACCTCCGTGGTCGGCGCGAGCGGGGCCATCATGGCCGTCCTCGGCGTACTGACCGTGCTCAACCCGGGGCTGAGGATTTACCTGTACTTCATTATCCCCGTGCCACTGTGGCTCTTCACGCTCGGCTTCGCCGGCATCTCGGTGTTCTTCTTCCTGAGCCCGGGGTCCGGTGGCGGCATCGCCCACTTCGCCCACCTCATCGGCCTCGTAATCGGTCTCGCGTACGGCCAGCGAGTAAAGGGCAAACGGAGCGTCCCCAATCAGATGTCGTTCGGCGGCGGTCGTCGCGGCCCCGGACGCGGACGGTTCTGAGATGCGACAGGCCTACCCCGAATTCGCCCCCAAATCCGGTCTCTCCCGCGCGGAGATGGAGTCGCTCCAGCGCCGCGTCGCCGAGAGCGCCGTCTTCGAAGACGCCCTCCCGTTCGACCCGGCGAGTGTGTCCCTCGGCGACCCCGAAAACGAGACACTCACAGGTGATTCGGACACGCCCCTCGTCGCCGGTATCGACCAGTCGTTCCTCGATGACCGCGCTCTGAGCGCCGTCGTCGTCCTGCGTGGCGGCGAGGTGGTCGAGCGAGTCCACGCCGTGTCCGACCTCGACTTACCGTATATTCCCGGCCTGCTTTCGTTCCGCGAAGGAGGCCCCATCCTCGACGCGCTTTCCGAACTCGACACTGACCCGGACCTCCTCGTCTTCGACGGCTCTGGCCGCATTCACTTCCGGCAGGCGGGGCTCGCCACGCATCTCGGCGTCATCTGTGACGTACCGAGCATCGGCGTCGCCAAGTCCTTGCTCTGCGGGACTCCCGACGAGGACTTGGATGGCCGCCCCGAAGGCTGGCGCACACCGATTCGGGCCGACGACTCAGTCGACGCCGTCGGCGGACACCCGGCCACGCCCGAGACGACTATCGGCTACGCCTTCCAGTCGCGGCAGTACGACTCGCGTCCAATCGTGAACCCGCTGTATGTCAGCCCCGGCCACCGCGTCTCGGCCGAAACTGCGGTCGACCTCATCTCGCAACTTTCGGGCGAGTACAAACTTCCCGAACCGACTCGGCTGGCCGACGCCTACGCTGACGAGGCGAAGGCACAGTACGAAGACTGACTCCCGAATCGTTCCTGCTTGTCTTCACGTATTTTCCGTCGTGCTGAACCGCGTACACTTAACAGCGCGGGGTTCGACCTACCGACGTGCATCAAAAGACGGTCCTCATCACCGGTTGCTCCTCGGGTATCGGGCGCGCGACGGCGCTCGATTTCCTCGACGAGGAGTGGGAGGTCTACGCCACCGCCCGGAACCCGGCAGATATCCAGACGCTGGGTGACCGCGGTGCGAATATCGCGACGCTCGACGTGACCGACCACGGGGACGTCGACCGCGTCGTCGACCGCATCATCGACGAAGAAGGACGCATCGACTGTCTCGTCAACAACGCCGGCTACGGGCAGTTCGGTCCTATCGAGGACGCTCCCACCGAGAAAGGCCACGGCCTGTTCGACGTGAACGTCTACGGCCCGCACCGTCTCACCCGTGCCGTGCTCCCCCACATGCGCTCGCAGGGTGACGGGACCATCGTCAACGTCTCCAGCGTCGCCGGTCGAATCTCGTTCCCCGGCGGCGGCGTCTACTCGGGGTCGAAGTTCGCACTCGAAGCGATGACCGACGCGCTCCGCGCGGAGGTCGAAGCGTACGATATCGACGCCGTTCTCGTCGAACCCGGCCCGGTCGAGACGCAGTTCAAGCAGCGTTTACAGGACGAAGTCAGCGGCAACGGCGAGGACAACGAGGGTGTCGAACGCTCCGGTGCCTACGAGAAGTTCTACAAACTGTTCGAGGACACGCAGGCGCTCGGCGGCGGCGGCCCCGGTGCGGTTCCGCCGGAGCGAGTCGCCGAAGATATCGTCAACGCCGCCAGTTCGACCAAGCCACAGGCGCGCTACCAACCGGGCACCGTCGCCCGAGTTGGCGTTCTGGGACGGTTCCTGCCGGATACGTGGCGGGACGCGCTCTTCGGCTTCGCACGAAAGCTCCCGTAAAACAGCTGTCTCGACCTGAAAAGCCGTTATCGAAGACAGGTTGCGACGACGCGCAGGGCGTCTTCTCCCTGAACCTGGTCTGCGAGAAGCGGCACGCGCTTTACGTCTCGGTTACGGAACAGATTCGTCGCGGAGCGGAGCGCATCCTGTTGAACCTGCCACCGACGCTGACAGAAACCGCAGTTCTCAAGGTCGGGTGATTCGACCCACTTCGGGTCTACGTCGGCCACGTCCTCGACTGACTCCATGACGCGATTGACGACGAGCGTCTGGACCGGAATGCCGAACTCGTCGAGACGGGAGACGAGACGCTTCGATTCGACGACGCTCATCTCTTCGGGAATCATGACGACCCGGAAATCGGTTCGCGTCGGGTCGCGGAGCACCGCGCGGAGGCGTTCGATACGTTCTCTGAGGTCGTCGAGGTCGCCCATCCCGGCCTGTTGCTCGTCCGGGCCGCCGCCGAACATTCCCTTGATATTATCCATCATGCCGGAGAAGCGCTCGCGCATGCGGACGATGCGACCCAACATCGAGTCCATCAGTTCTGGGAGTTCGAGCAGGCGAAGCGTGTGACCGGTCGGCGCAGTGTCGATGACGACGCGGTCGAACCGGGGGTCATCGAGATATTCGAGGAGTTGCTGCATCGCCGCGGCCTCGTCCGCACCGGGCATTGGACCACCCATTCCCATCGGGCCGTCGCCGCCGAGCAAGTCCTCGAACCCGCCCATCGTGTCACCCATACCGTCGAACGGGGAAGTCGAATCGTCGTCGCCGAAGGGGTTGTCGTCGTCGTAGTCGTCGGTATCGTACTCCATCTCGTCGGCGTGGTCGCCGTCTCCCCCCGCAAACGGTCCCTCCATCACGGTGTCAGGGTCGATTTCGGCCGCATAGAGGGGAACATCCTCGCGGATGCGCGTCGGCTTGTCGGGGACTGGGACGCCGAGCGTATCCGAAAGCGAGTGTGCGGGGTCAGTCGAGACGACGAGCGTCGACGTTCCGTCGGCCGCGCTGGCGAGCGCCGTCGCGGCCGCCATCGTGGTCTTTCCGACGCCACCTTTGCCGCCGTAGAGGACGTACTCCGGGGCGTCGATTCCCTCGGGAAGGTCGGCGCTGTCGGTCGTCGTCACCTCCTCGCGGTCGGTAACTTCCACCTCGATTTCCGCCGGGCCGCTGTCGTCGGTGCCAGCGTCGTCTCCGTCGTCGTTCGGGCGGTCTGTTGGCTCGACGTCGATGTCCATGTCCGACCCGTGACGGCGTGGCTTTGTGTACTTCTCGGTCTCGGAACTATAGGTTGGACGGCAGAATTGGGTTGGCGTAATATCGCCGCCGGGCGGTTTTTGACCCGTCCGGCCGTGTGCGGACCTATGCGCGAGTTCGCAGCAGACCCACCCGAAGAAGTCCGCGTCGGTGACGCCCTCCGCGACGCGGGACACACCGTCGCCGTCGCCGAGTCCTGTACGGGAGGGCTTATCGGGTCGCTCCTCACCGACGTCCCGGGGTCAAGTGACTACTTCGACCGCTCGCTCGTGACGTACTCCTACGACGCCAAGCGCCACGAACTGGCCGTTTCCCGGGAGGCACTGGACGAACACGGTGCCGTCTCGGAACCGGTTGCCCGCGAGATGGCTGCTGGCGTCCGCGACGTAGCTGACACGACGTGGGGTGTGGCAACGACGGGTATTGCCGGACCGGACGGCGGACTCCCCGGAAAGCCGGTCGGAACCGTCTTCGTCGGTATCGCCTTCGCCGCACCGTGGGGAAGTGGGGACTCCTACACTCGCGTCGAACGATTCGAGTACGACGGCGCTCGCACACAGGTGAAAGAGCAAATCGCACGAGGGGCGCTGCGCCTGCTCGTAGACGAGGTTGCGTCGGTCGCCAACGGCGAGTAACAGGAACACGCTCGTCGACGGCGCGTTCGGGCCGAGTCCGAAGCGTCGCTGTCGGTCGGTTCTGTGGGAAAGCTTTGTATCCCGGCAGTCCAGTCTGAGCGCATGAACAAGAAGGGACACGTGCTCAACGCCATCTTGCTGGCGCTCGGGCTCGGCGTCATTCTCACCGTGGACCCGCGAACGTTCGAACCGACCGTCGACTCGCTGTTTCTCCTCGCACAGAAAATCGGACAGTTGTCGCTGCCGGTCGTCCTCGGTGCGCTGTTTCCCGACGTGGACACCGCCTTCGGCAAGCACCGCAAGACGCTCCACAATCTGCCGGTGTTGATTGCGTTCCTCGCGTTCCCGATAGTCTTCAACAATCTCCACTTCGTCTGGGTCGGTGTCGCCACGCACTACGTCCTCGATATGGTCGGGTCGAAACGCGGCATCGCCCTCTTTTACCCCCTGTCGTCGCAAGAGTACGACCTGCCGACCGGCGTGGCGACGAGTTCGAAACACGCCGATGCGGTCACAGTCGTCATTACGGTCGCAGAACTCGGCGTCCTCGCCGGGATTCACTACTACCTCATCTCGCTCGACGTGTCGCTGGCTGACGCCGCGGCATCGCTCGGTGCGATGGTCTGAGCTGCAAAATCCGAATTAGTAGACGCTCACGTCGTCGAACCGACCGTCGTAGGCGATGTGACTCGGGTGCGTCGGCTCCATTCCCGAGAGCAGGAGTCGGTCGATTTTTCCCCACGAGTTCTCGTACCCGAGGTGGGCAAATTCGACTGCGCCGCGGAGCGTATGCGACAGGCCGGCGCGACGAACGATGCGGCGCCCCGCCCGTTCTCGGAGTGCGTCGACGAGGTCTGCTTCGGACCCGATGTCACGGTCGAACTCGGTCCACGCCTCACCGATGCTACCGCGGAGGTGGGCGTACGACGACCCGAACCCGGGGAGATTCGTCTCGCGGGCGATTTCGCGACCCCGCCGGTTGTGCCGGGAGAATGCTTTGGCGTTGTACGTCTCGATGGCGTGGATGTGCTCGCGATAGCGAGCGATATCGTCGGCGGACAGACTCACCGTCAACAGTTCCGGGTGGGGAACGAGCGTCGCCGCTTCCTGTCTGTCGAACTCGTCGAGCGCGCCGTCGAGCGAAATGAAGTCGGGTACGGGGTCGGAAAGCCCGATTGCGAGGAGGTGTTTCCGGTTGTGCCACGACCCGGTGAACACCTCGCGTGCGGGGACGACGAGAAGTTCGTCGTCGGAAAAGCGCTCCGCACGGGCACGGATATCGGGGAGTCGAACGAAGTGGGGAGCATAGACGAGGACATCGAGTCCACGAGCCTTCGCACGCGAGACGACCTGCTCGTCGAGAATCTTCACGTGCATATCAACCCGTGTCGTCGTGCTCCCGCTCACAAGAGCACGTCAGATTAGCCGGCAGTTAGGGATTGCTATTTCTCGAACACCGGACAGTCGAAGAAACGGTTTTGTCAGTCACGTCCGTCGGGTCGAACATGTCCCGGTGGAAGTGCGGAATCGAGGGGTGTGACGCTCGGTTCGAAAATGTCGAAAGTGCGATTATTCATCAGACGACGGAACACGAGCGTCACGAGTGTAAGGTGTGTGGGACGATTGTCCCCGAGGGCTACTTTGCGATTCGGCACGCCTTCGACGAACACACCCGCGCGGAGTTCGTCCGCGCGTACGACGCCGACTCCTCGGCGGTCCGTGTACGCGAAGACGTTAAAGAGGCAGTCGAAGAAGTAGCCGACCTAAATCGAGTCGTAAAGACACTCCGCGACGAGGGCGCATTGTAGCGACCGTAGAATCTGAGACACGCCACGACGCGCTGGTGGGTCGCCGTCGTCGTGCGGTGAACTTGTAACGGGTTTCGTGAGATTGTTCGAAGAGTTTCTCGTTAGACTGTTCGAGGCGATATTATCGGGGAAACGGTACCCCAGCTATGACCTCGGTTCCGGTTTCTCCCCCGCGCAGTCGCACCGCTCGGCGAGATGCTCGAAGAGAGAAGAGAGACCTCGTTGGTGCGGCTACTTACCGCTCGTCGGAGTCGAGGACGCGAATCTGGTCGCCGCGGACGGTGACCGGAATCGGGACCGTCGCCTCGTAGAGTTCGACGGTGACCTGGTCTTTCGTTTCGTCGATGCGCTGGACGCGCGCCTTCTCGCCTTTGAACGGTCCGGCGATGAGTTCGACGATGTCACCCTCGGCGATACCTTCGACGTCCGGCGTCGGCGAGAGGAAGTGCTCGACTTCGGCCATGCTGGAGGTACCGACCATACCGCCGCTCTCGACGAGACCGCGTGCGTGCGGAATCTCCTCGAGGACGCGGGAGACGATGCCGTCGTCGTCGGCTTCGACCATCACGTAACTCGTGAGTGAGTCGGGCGCCAAGACGGCGTGGATTTGCGAGAAATCCTTCGACGCAATCATGTCTGCAACCGTTCGCTCCTGGCGAGCGGTGGTCTTTACGGCGAAGATGGGCATTTCAGACGCCTCCGGGGAGGAAGCTCATGACCGCGAAGATGATGAAGCCGAGCAACCCAACGAGGAAGATACCCGCACCGGCAATCTTGGAGATTTGAGAGAACTCCTGCCAGGACGGGGTGCTCGCGAGTTTCAACACGCGAACGTAGCTGTTCAGGTCGTACTTAACGTCCATGTTGGTGAGGCCTAGGGTGTCGGGCTTTTTCTATCTATTGATGCACGTCGCTTCGCTCGCGCGTCTCGGCGCGAGAGAGACGGGTCTCCCGGGTTACGGTTGCAAATGAGACGAGTGCGTCAGCGGGAACCGCGCCGTCAGCGACTCGACGGTGTGGTTCGACTACTCGACGTAGTCGATGTCTTCGAGGCGACCCTCGGCCTGCGCCTGAACTTCGCCGTTGCGGCCGTAGATTTGGGGCGACTCGACGCCCGTGACGACAATCATCGTCCGCATCATGCCTTCGAGTTCGTCGTCGACGGAGGTCCCCCAGATAATGCGCGCGTCGGGGTCGATTCGGTCGTAAATCTCCTCGACGACACCCTCTGCCTCTTCGATGCTCATGTCGGAGCCACCGGTGACGTTGACGAGCGCGGAGTTCGCACCGGAGATATCCACGTCGAGAAGCGGAGAGCGAAGGGCAGACTTGACGGACTCTTGGGCCTTGGACTCGGAGTCGGACTCGCCGAGACCGATCATGGCAACGCCACCACGTTCCATGACGGTCTTCACGTCGGCAAAGTCGAGGTTGACGAGGCCGGGCTTGGTAATGAGTTCGGTGATACCCTTGACAGAGCGCATGAGCACTTCGTCGGAGACCTTGAACGCCTGACGGACCGGTAGCTTTCCGACGGCGTCGAGCAGGCGGTCGTTCGGGACGACGATAACGGTATCAGAAACGTCGCGGAGGCGTTCGAGACCCGCTTCGGCGTTGGTTCGTCGAACCTCACCCTCCGCCGTGAACGGGGTCGTCACGATGGCGATGGTGAGCGCACCGGATTCGCGTGCCGCCTTGGCGACGACGGGAGCGGAACCGGTACCGGTGCCACCACCGAGACCGGCCGTGACGAACACCATATCAGAACCTTCGATAGCGTCGTAAATCTCCTCTTGAGATTCGAGAGCGGCCTCCTCGCCGACTTGCGGAAGCGAGCCTGCGCCACGGCCTTGCGTCTTCTGTTCGCCCATGAGAATCTTCGTGTCAGCACCGATTTCCACGAGGTGCTGCACGTCGGTGTTGGCGGCGACCAGTTTGGCTCCCTTGATACCTTCTTCGTGCATTCGGTTGACGGTGTTACCACCCGCACCGCCGCACCCAACCACCGTAATATTGGTCTGAAGGTCCTTGAGAACCGCTTGCAGTTCATCATCAGTCATCGTCCCGGACCGGTTAATGTCGGTCGGGCCGCCGACTTCAGCCGACCCATCCCCCATGTCCTCGGCCTCATCGATTGCATCGTCGACGATAGAGTCCATATTTATGGAGACGGTTTACGGAGGATGACTAATTATCTTTCCCCCTTACGTCAGACACCTGTCCGACAAGACACCATTTCGTGTAGGTCAATGACACACTAACTGCACAAAATTGAGAAGTCAGCACACAAATTCGGTCGGCACTCACTCAGAGAGTGAACTCGATGACCCGCTCTTGTGACACGTCCTCGGGCGTGACAGTCTTCCCGTCGAATTCGACCGCCTGCCCCGACGAGAGTTTCCCGAACGCGGGTCCCTCCGGGATTCCCAGTTCGCGCGCGGCACCGGGGTCGAAGGCGCGCATCGTCGCGGTGACGCGGCCGTTCTCGCGAACGACGGTGTCGTACTTCTGTCGAAGGATATCACAGAGACGCTCGACGAGGTCGTCGTAGTGCTCCCCCGCGACGGCAGCGGGGCCGAGTGCACGCGCTCCGCTTTCGGTCGTGTGGAAGGCCACGGTCGTCTCCCTGACGGCATCGAGCGATGCATCGAGGTCGATGCCCTGTGCCTCGCCCAAGAGACCGTCTGGAAGCGAGATAACCTCGTACTCGTCGGCATCGACGTGGTCTCCGAAGCGAAGTCCCTCTTCGATGCGCGTGATATCGGCTTCGAGGTCGCGCACTCGGTTCAACGGGACGCCGTCAGTCTCTCGGACCCACGTCTCGGAGACGACGCGGAAGCCTTCGTCTTCGACGGCGGCCGCGAGGTCGTCGCGGTCGCCATCGACCAGCGCGAGGTCGGCCGCCGAGGCCTCGAAGGCACGGCGGAGCACGTCACGGTTCTCGTTCGGCGACCCCATCGCCTTCAGTTGCCAATCGGCCGCGATGTGGCCGACACACCAGTCTGTCTCACGCAGTACGCGCTCGAATCGCGGGGCGTAGTGGCCGCCGCCGAATCCGACGAGCTGGCGATCGGCGTCGGGGGCGACACCTTCGATATCGAGCACGGCGGCCGCGACGGCGCGCGCACCTGCGGGGTCTTCCCACTCGTCTTCGCCGCTTCCGAGTTCGACGAACATCGAGGGAACGGTTGGTTCGGTCGGACCGTGGTGCGTCGCTTCGATACCGACTTCGTAGTCGTCGGGTGCGTGGTCGCGCAGGGCGTCAACCACAGCGCGCTGTGCATTCGGGCACGCGCGGGCGAAGTGACCCGGTTCGCCGCCGTAGTCGGCGGGGCCGAAATTGCCCGTGAAGTGCGCGGTCAAGAGCGGTCCCGTCTCGCCAGCGTGCCGCGAGACGACGACGACCATGTCGAGGTCGCCTTCGAACGCCTCGGCGGGGTCGTCGAGGTAGATGTGTAGGTCGTCGAACTCGCGGAGTTCGAAGCCGTCGCGGCGGTATACGGTGCCGCCGCCGTCAGCGTCGGGTCGGCTGTCGTCGGTCTGTTCGTCCCAGTCAGCAAGCGAACGCAGGTGCTCGCCGATGTGAACCGATGCGCTGTCGGCGCGGCTGACGACGATTCCAATCACGGTTCGAGGGTGGCTCAGGTCGGCGAAAAGGGCGTCGGAACCGGCGAGGAGAGACGTTCAGCTTCGAACGACGGTTCAGTCCTCGGCGGCGACCGTCGTCTCACCGGTCGTGTAGTCACCGCGGACACGCCGAATGGAGAGCCTCGCGACGGCCATGAGTTCCTTCCGCCGGGCGACGAAGAGCGCCGTGCCGACGACGAGGTAGATAACCGAGAAGCCGATGAGTGACGTTACGCCGTCGAACGTGACAGCACCGAGGCCGGGAATCGGCAGTGTGAGTGCCATCCCCGTGACGGAGTAGATGAACTGGGCGAAGAAGAGACCGAGAAGCGCAAGCGCCTCGCGGACGCTGATGGAGAACGTGATGAGGATGGCGATTGCGAAGTAGCTCTGTGCGGCCGTCAGCCAGAGTTCGCCCGCCTGATGGTTGTCGAGTGGGAGCGGGCCGTAGGTACCGAGTGAGAGACTGTACACGAGGACGAGCGTCCCGATGAGGAGCGTCCACTGGTTGAGTTTCGAGGAGATGAGCGCGTTGAAGCCGGCGGTCGACCGCGCCTTGTTGACGAGGTAGGCGACGACGATGAGTTCGGGGCTCTCACTCGCCAACGGCGCGACCCACTGAATCATCAAGAACGGCGGGATGCCGACGGACGTACCGAGTTCTTCGAGTCCGTGGGCGAACGGCTCGACGGCGACGAGGATGACGATTCCCGAGAAGATGAAAAGCGTGAGCGTCGTCGCGATGCGCTTCATCCGCGGGTACGACTGGAGATATGCGGGCACGCCAATCTGTTCTTCGTGTTCGTGCGGCGCGTTCAACGCCGCGAGGATGTAGACGACGTAGAGACCGACGAGGACGAACATGTCGAACGCGCCGATTCCCGCGCCGAGCGGGACGAAGAAGGCGAACATCGTCGCGAGAAAGAGGAACAAGATTTCCGTCGAGATACCGCGGTCGAGTCGAACGACATCGGCGAGGAAGCCGGGGCGACTTTCAACCGCTTCGTCGCCGGTTTTGCGCGCTCGAACGACCGTAAACAGGGCGATTGCCGACCAGCCGATACCGATGAGGATGCGGTTCGCGCCGGTCATGTTGGCGACGGCGAGACTCGCCGCTTCGGCCGACTCGGGTGAGCCGGGGTTGATGCCAGCCTCCCACGCGTAGAGGGCGTCGACAGCGTACTCGGGGGCGACAGCGAGCACTGCAAGAATGGCGAGCGCGAACGCCCGCGGCACGTCGGCTTCAGCCGTCTCGGCACCCCACGCAAGGAGGAAGGAAGCGCCGAGAACGGCGATGCCGCTCAGTGCAACCGTGACGCCAGTTTGGAGGTCCGCGCCGAAGACCGTATGGAGGCCGAGCCACGGAATCGTGAGCAACGCGGCTCCGAAAACCGCGACGAGCGGGTGACTCAATCGTCGTCGTACCATCGTGCCTACACTAGCGAAGGCAGACCCGGTAGCTCTTGCGTTTCAGCCCTAAGTCGTACTGAGAGCCGGAGAAAGCCGCTGAACGTCGCGTATCGACTGAAATCAGTTGCCGCCTACGGAAGGATGAGCCAGAAAAACACCAGATAGCCGCCGACGAGGATACCGCCGTCGAGTCTGGACACGTCGTAGTTGCGGAGCATCAGGGCGATGACGCCGAAGGTGAACACGAGAAGTGCTGGGAAGTCGAGCGAGATGGTGCTCGCCGGGACGGTCACCGGAACCATGATAGCGAGGATGCCGAGGACGGCGACGACGTTGTAGATGTTCGACCCAACAACGTTGCCGATGCTGAACTCCGCCTCGCCGCGGACGGCGCTGATGACCGACGCGGCGAGTTCAGGAAGCGAGGTCCCGAATGCGAGGACAGTCAGTCCGATGAATCGGGTGCTGAACCCGTAGGCTTCGAGTAGGCCCTTGCCACCCTGAATGAGCCAGTTCGACCCGACAAACAGGAGCAGGAGACCGAGACCGAGGTAGAGAACGTCTTTGAACTGCGCCGAAACCTCGTCTTCGTCCTCGATATCTATCTCGTCGGCACCGATTGCGTCGGCCTTCGTCGACCGTGCGCGGTAGAGCAGGAATGACGTGAAAGCCCCGAGAATCAGGAGAAGGATTCCCCCGTCGATTGCACTCAATCGTCCGTCCATCCCGAGGACGACAAGCGCAATCGCAGCGGTGACCATGAACGGGACGTGACGCCGAAGCGTCGATGTCGAGACGGCCATCGGTTGGATGAGCGCGGAGACGCCCAACACGAGTCCGATATTGGCGATATTCGACCCGATGATGGCACCAAGTCCGAGGTCAGCGCTGTAGCCGAGACCGCTCAACACGGCGACGAACAGTTCGGGAGTGGTCGTCGCGAACGCGACGATAGTGACGCCGACGATGGCTGCACGGAGACCGAGACCGATAGCAAGTCGTGAGGCACCCTCGACGAGTGCCTCGGCTCCGAGATAAAGTGCAACGATACCGGCTACGAGGAGGGCGGTATCGAAGGAAAGCAAGGTTGCGAGAGCCGACATACGCGGGAGTAGTCCAACGGGACACCAAAAACGCGCCGGTCCGGGAAGCGAACGTCATGAATTGTCATGCTAGATGAGAGCAGGGCACGACACGTCGAGTCTCGACCGGCGAAAGAGCACATCGACAGCAGCAAACAACCGACGAGTCGCGGCGGTAACCGACGCAGACGGGCGAATTATATCACCGGCGGGACTC
>NZ_JBZRPK010000420.1:0-4400 GCF_058382125.1 Haloferax sp. s1 | reverse complement strand
GCTGGGCGCTCCGCTCGACCGTCGCGACTGTGTCGGACATCAGATTCCGTACCGGTAGATCGAGCAGGCGGTCGGAGTCGCCCTCGCGAGAACCGAATCCACCGTGGCTGCTCCCAGACCGTCCGCGGCCACCGAAACTCCCCGGCGAACCACCCTGGCTCTTGCTCCCGCCTCGCGTCGTAAACTCGATAACGTCGTACAGGCTTATCATCCCCACGAGGTCGTCCCCATCGACGACGGGGAGGTGGGCGATACCGGATTCTCGAAGTATGTTGAGGGCTTTGCCGATTGTCGTCTCGGGGGTCGCGCTGACCAGCGTCGACGAATACGCGTCTTCGACGGTCACAGCATCGAGGAAGGGCCGAACGGCCTCAAGGACAGCATCTGCGGTCACCACACCGACGGGACGGTCGTCATCGAGGACGGGAAGCGTTTTAGCGTCGCTACCAATCATGAGCCGCGCGACCTCCCGAACGTCCTCGGTGCGTTCGACAGTCGGGACGTGCTGGGCCTGTGAGCCGACCTTTGCAGAGGGCTGATTGGACGAGGAAGCCAACTGTCGGCGGCTGACGACACCACGATACTCGTCACCGTCAGTCACCACGACGGCATCGAGTTCTTGATTCTCGAATGCGCCGGCGACCTTCGAGAGCGGCGTCCCAATATCGAACTCGGTGAACTTCGTGGAGAGGATTTCGGAGATATCCATGAGTAACTCTCTAGTAGGATGGGTTGAGGACGGTTATGCCTGTCTCACATTTCAGCAATACGTGCCAATTGGATCTGTTCACACTCGTTTTGACCACGAACTACCAATTGCACTTCCACTCGGTCATGAGCAGCTGTATTCTGCAGAGGAATGCACGCACTTGATGGGGCGTGTGCTCAGGATTCTACCTCGATGTCGGCCTCATCCAAAGCACTTCGTCGGGTGAGCAGCCCCACTTGTTCCAGAAGCGTCGTGGCCTCAACGATTCGCTCTCGGTCGGGAGCGTCCAGTTGCTCGAAATCGAGGCTGTTGAGGTTGCTGAGTGCGCGATGCAGCCGGTATCCTGGTGTGTCTCGTGGGTTCATGATGTACGCCTCCGCCGACTTCTGGCGTTAACGAGATGCGTCGCGTCTCGTTCGCACACCAGAACGCCGAGCGTTCTGGGGACGCAGAAAAACGAAGCAGGTACGCTGATGTCTCCCGCTGAAGCCCTGCACCAGCCTTACCCAACGGTCCTCGTGCAGACATCCTATGTTGGTTAAGTCCTTGTTCAACCGAGTATCCTACTGAGGAGTTGGCCCGTGACGAGGCGACTGACACACTTGGCACTCCCACATTGGCTGGCCAGACCATTCGTCAGCTGGGAGCGACTCGAACTCCTGGAACTGATGCTCAGTCATTCGCCCGCACTTGCGACATTCAACGCGTGCTTTCGAGGGAACGTCGGGTTGACGACTCTCGGAGTGCTCGTCGTCGAAGGAACGCTGGAGTGCAATCGCTGGCACCAACCAGACGTCGCTCTCGGCCCTCTCAAGTAAGCCTGTAAGCCGACTTTCCTCACTAACGTCGTGTCCTCCCTCGTTGTAGAGGAACGTCGTGTGCGCCCCTTCATACCGCGACTGCGCCGACTCTGCCTGTCCCGTCCGCTCACGAGCGGCTGTGAGTAGCCGTTCGCCGCTTTCAGAGGTGACTCGAACTGCTTCGGGGAGCGAGGGCCACTTATTGACCAACTGTGCGGCGGGCTCTGCATCGAGGTCGTAGATCAGCTGGCAGTCGTCGACCGCTGGATCTCTGTCAGCCTTCGTGAGGAGCCTAGCCGCAGCAGCACCCTTCGCGACGGCGGCGTAGAACGTCGACGCCTCGACGAGCAGATGGACGATGTGGAGAAGTGTCCACTCAGTATCCGGGGTGCGACTATCGTCGGTGGTTCCATCGAGATGGTTCGAGAGGCAGAACCGACACTTGGTACGGTTCGCAGGAATCGACGCACCGCACGAGGAACACTCGCTCCGTGCCGATCTCGTTCGATTTGGATACGATCCGAGCCCTTCCTTTCGCTTTCGTTCTGCTCGTTCAGTGTTCCCGCGTCCAGAATGCCCGTCGTCGGGAACGTGGGTCGATTCGCCAAGTGGTCGTAGTTCCTCAAAATCAGAGTAGTGGTCCGTCATCTCTTGTGGATGGCTTCCCTCGTAATGCTATTTGAACTCATGCTCCCCTTCATCACGAAATCACTGTGACGACCACAGTGTCTCTATGCGTTGCTCTATCGCCGTGAGGATGGTGGAGTATACTTCGAGTGGATGGAGCGACGGGAGTTCGAGGTCGGTAATTTCGGTAGCAGACGGTGGCTTGTGGAAGTGCAACCGGGTGTTGTGCGCGTTCGGGTGCCGGTCCCAGCGACATTCCCAGCGTTTCCCGTCCTCGTGCTCTTCGACGTAGTGGACTGAGAAATCACCAGTCGTGAACCATCGGATGTCGAGACGGGCCGCTGTTACTGTGTCAGGATATCGTCCAGCGTCGAGCAGTCCACGAAGCAGTCGAGGTTCGTATGAATCCGGGTCGAACGCAGTCTCGGCGATGAGCGAATCCGACGACAGGTGTCGCTCCAGCAGGCGCAGTGTTTGTCGATCCGGTGGGCCTGTCGAGTGTGGCACCGAATCCTCCGGTGGCTGGCTCATTTACGCCGGAATCAGATGTCCGTCGTTCTGGGAGAGCTGGCGAGCAAGTTCGTACAGCCGGATATCCCGAATCACGCCCTGCCACTCGCTGACTGCGGTCATCCGCTCGTGAATGGTTTCGTGATCGTCGTGGTCGAACACGCTGACGGCCGTTGGGTCAGTCGTCTCGAACTGCGCTTCGTATTCCGTCCGCTGGTTTTCAAGCGCCTCCACGCGGTCGATGATTGCCTCGATAGAGAGCTCGGTTGCGATTCGACTGGCGTCCTGCCATTCGAGATACCCCTCGTTTCGTTCGTATGTCGCCGGGCGGCTGTCTCTCTCGGCTCGAGCGATGCCCATCTCTGCCAAGCGATCAAGGTGCTTTTTGGCGGCATTCGGAGAGCAGTCCGCAAGCTCAGCGATCTCGGTGTAGGCAGTCGGAGAGGTAACGCCGAGGACAACGTCGTAGACGCGACCAAACGTGTCTGTCCCCGTCTGCCACCGGCGCTGAGTATCGTCGGACGTGGGGGCCGGATCGAACTCGGTCATACCTATCTGTAGGCGGTCACTCTCAATATATTTTCGGATTCTTCAAATATATGCGAATGAGTGCTGTGTTGAGTTACTGGGAAGGCAGGGCCAGTCTTGTTCAATCACGTAGTCTTGCGACTGCCTTTCCGACCTGTCGGACGTGTTGACTCCGCTCCAGATCTAACTCCTCGGCGAGATAATCGACCGTCTCTGTGAGCGTCATGGTTGAGTAACTCATCTCTCAGCGTATGAAGCTGATGTCGTTAAAAACCGGCTCACGCCGCGTTGAGTTCGTCTCTCCGGGCACGAACTGTTACAGCTGACATCCCTGCAGCATCCGCAACTCTCTGCTGTGTGAGTGGCCTTCCGTGTTTCTGTGCAGCTTTGTATATGCAGGCCGCCGCGACACCACTCGGACGACACCCGTTTGAAATAGCAGTTTCTTGATGGTGCTTCGAGAGTGCCACTGCTCGACGCCGGATGGCGTCTGAAATGCCAAGATCTGACGCGAGACGGGGGATGAATTCGCTCGGTCGAACAGGCTGAGTCGGGAGTCCGAGTTCTGTATTCAGCGTCTTGTACGCATTCTTGACTCTCGATTGGTCAACGCGTGCCATGTCGACGACGTCTTCGAGTAACCGCGAGAGACCGTTGCACCGGCAGGCCCCGTGGACGCTTGCTGCCGCAATCGCCTCGATTGATCGGCCTCGAAGCAGGTCTTTGTTCTGAGCGCTCCGGAACAGTTGACACGCCTGATCCCGAACCGAATCTGTAAGCTCGAGGGCGCTGGCGATTCTTCGTACTTCACCCAGCCCGTGTGCGAGGTTTCGCTCGGCTTTCGACTGGAACCGACCACGATTCTGTTCCCGCCGCATTCGGGACAGTCGCTGGCGCTTTTGCCCAGAGAGTTCGTTTCCGTTCGCATCTTTCTGGCGACCGATTTCCGTCGAGAGTCCTCGGTCGTGACGTGCCGCAGTCAGTGGAGCACCCGTCCGCTTTCGCTGGTCCTGATCGTGAGCTCTCCATTCAGGGCTATGGTCGATTCGTTGCTCATCGATGACCAGGCCACAGTCCTCACAGATGGTTTCAACGCTGTTCGTTCTCACCTGGCCCGTACACTCTGGACACGGCGTGGTTCCGTCGTTCGATACGTCCTCGTGAAGTCGGTTTCGTAGATGTGTCTCGTCGCCATCGGTAGCTTACGAGATGCCTTGTCTGCACCC
>NZ_JBZRPK010000422.1:0-4450 GCF_058382125.1 Haloferax sp. s1 | reverse complement strand
GGTCGGAACCGCCGCGGACGTCGACCGCGCCGTCGAGGCGGCGCGCAACGCCTACGAGGGGAACTGGGGTCAGCTCTCGCCCAGACAGCGCGGCGAGAAGCTCGAGGAGATCGCCGACAGGCTTGCAGAGCGAAAGACGGAACTCGCGAAGATCGAGACGCTCGAGGCCGGGAAACCGAACCTGCACTCGCGGTTCGTCGACATCGAGATCCTCGTCGAGCAGTTCCGCCACTTCGCCGCGGTCGCCCGCACGGCGGACACGGGGCGCGTCGTTCCCACCGACGACGAGAAACACGTCGTGACGAAGCGGGAACCGTACGGCGTCGTGGGGGCCATCTCGGCGTGGAACTTCCCCGCGATGTTCGTCGCCTGGAAGCTGGGCCCGGCGCTGGCGGCGGGCAACGCGGTCGTGTTCAAGCCGTCGTCGAAGGCGGTGCTCGCGACACTGGAGATCGCCGACGTCTGTGACACCGTCCTCCCGACGGGGACGGTCAACGTCGTGACCGGCGCCGGCAGCGTCGTCGGAAACGCCATCTCCCAGCACGACGGCATCGACAAGGTCACGCTCACCGGGTCGAAGGCCGCGGGGACCGCAACGCTGGAGGGCGCTGCGGACACTATCACCCCAGTGTCGCTCGAACTCGGTGGCAAGAGTCCGAACATCGTCTTCCCCGACGCCGACCTCGAACAGGCGCTCGAGGGGACCATCGTGAGCATCTTCTTCAACTCCGGCCAACAGTGTACCGCCGGCTCGCGGCTGTTCCTCCACGAGGACATCAAAGACGAGTTCCTCGACATGCTGCGCGAACGGATCGACGAGTTGACCGTCGGGGATCCGCTGTCGCCACAGACCGACGTCGGCCCGATGATCGACCACGACCACGCCGAACAAGTGACGGGGTACATCTCCCGAGCCATCGAGGACGGCGCGAGGCCCCTCGTCGGCGACGACGTCGACGAGGTCGACGCAGGCGGCGAGGCGAGCGACACGGCGGGCGCGCCCTTCGTGCAGCCTACCGTCCTCACCGGCGTCGACGACTCCGCGGAGGTCGCATGCGACGAGGTGTTCGGGCCGGTTCTGTCCGTCTTCGAGTGGAGCGAGCGCGACGAGGTCATCGAACGCGCGAACGACACGCGCTTCGGCCTCGCTGCGGGCGTCTGGACCCAGGACCTCGAAACCGCCCACGACGTCGCTGACGAACTCAAGGCCGGCACCGTCTGGGTGAACACGTACGACGACATGCTCGACCCGGCACCCCATGGCGGCTACAAGGAAAGCGGGATGGGTCGGGAACTCTCCGAGGAGGCGCTGGACGACTACTCCCGAACCAAATCGGTGAAAATGAACTTCGGAGAGGTACTGAAAATCGGGTAACTAACCACGTATTTGTACGTGATTGCGGAAGTAATATCGGCAATAGATGATAGAATATCCAAAAATATAAGATATATTAAGTAATTTTTTATATGTGGTGGTCATTGTCACACCCATGGACGCTGTAGTGTTCCAAGGCGTGGGTGAACCGCTCGAACTCAAGTCAGTCGACCGACCGGATTGCGGGGCGAACGAGGCCGTCATCGAGACGGAGGCGTGCGGGATCTGCCGAAGCGACTGGCACGCCTGGCAGGGCGACTGGGACTGGCTCGGCATCATTCCGCGGTCGGGGCTGATCTTCGGACACGAGCCGGTCGGCCGGGTCGTCGAGGTAGGCGAGAACGTCACTCGGTTCAGCGAGGGTGACCGGGTGACGACCCCGTTCAATCTGAGCGACGGCACCTGCCCGCACTGTCGGGCCGGTCGGGCGAACATCTGTGAATCCTCGGTCCCGATGGGGTTCGTCCAGTTCCAGAAGGGCGCCTTCGCGGAGGAGTTCTCGGTCCGAAACGCCGACCAGAACCTCGTCGAGGTTCCCGAGAACGTCCCCGCCCACGAGATCGCGGGGCTAGGCTGTCGGTTCGCGACCGCCTGTCATGGCGTCAGTCAGCGCGTTGATGTCAGTGCGGGCGACTGGGTTGCGGTACACGGCTGTGGCGGCGTCGGCCTCTCCGCGGTCCACACCGCGACCGCGCTCGGAGGCAACGTCATCGCGATCGACATCGTCGAGGAGAAACTGGAGTTCGCACGGGACCTCGGCGCCGTCGAGACGATCGACTCTACGGAAGTCGACGACGTCCCGCAGGCGGTGAAGTCGTTCACCGACGGAAGCCGTGGCGTCGAGGTCTCCGTCGAGGCGCTCGGCATCTCACAGACTATCAAAGACTCCGTAAACTGTCTCATCCCCGGCGGACAGCACCTCCAGGTCGGGTTGACCACCTCCGAGGAGGGCGGCGAGGTCTCGCTACCGATCGACTTCATGGTGCAAAACGAGCGCGAGTTCTACGGCACCTACGGGATGCCGCCCCACGAGTACGACGACATCTTCCAGATGATGTCGAGCGGGAAGATCAACCCGGGAAAGATAGTCTCAGAGACTTGTTCTCTGGGAGATATTCCGAGCGTGATGGAGCGGCTGGGCGAGTACGACACGATGGGAATCCCCGTCTGCACCGAGTTCTAACGTCCGTCACCACTGCGGTTTCGCGACCGCACCCCGTTCGGCGACCCGGTACCGTCCGAGCCGTCGGGGTCGGCCAAGTCACCGCGCCGTCGGCGAGCGTATAAAAACACCCGGGTATAACAGGAATAATCGATACAGTCTGCCTTAGGAAGTAGAGGGTATGACAGTACGACTACCGAGCGAGCCGGAAGCATACATCAAGGAGTACAAACGGAAGCTCAACGCCTCCGAGGAGTACTCGGATACCGGTGAGGGGTGGGGAGTCGGATTCAACGGCGACTTCCTCTACGAGATTCAACCGGACGGGACCTACGAGGGCGATCCAATCCACTTCTTCGTAGGCCTTGAGGACGGAGACTGTACCGAGTCATACGTCGTGGGCGACCCCGACAAGGAGGACTGGGGATTCGCGTACCGTGGCGGCTACGAGGACTGGAAGCTCCTCATGCAGGGCGAAATCGACCCGGTCGAGGGAATGATGGATGGAACGTTCGATCTCGACGGAGACATGCAGAAGGTGATGCAATACAGTCAGGCCGCAGTCGTGATGACGGAATGTGCGGGCGACGTCGACGTCGAGTTCGACTACTGATACTGTCGGCTGTTAATTCTTTAAATAGGAGGTTGCAGTAGACGGCGTGTAAAGACAGTGAAACAACCGATTCGGAGGTGGTCTTCACGTACTTACAGCCGACAGCACGAACTCTTACGGCCTCCGTTTCTTCCCGGTGACGACCGCACGAATCGTCCTTGAAGATACCCAGCACGGCGGCGACGAATATATCCACGAAGTATGCCTCCGCGTGCGACACCACCATTCTACCATCGTTAAGAACCACATTATTCGACCTATTGATGTTAGTTTAGAATCCTGATTAGGTAATAATTGGTTATAACAGGGGGAAGCCTTTAGAGGGATAACTACGATGTCCCGCTGGAATGTCAAATATTGTCATGAACATCCGGTCGGTCGCCGAGGACGACACCGGGGAAGTCGCCGTATCATATACGGGGAACGACGTTACCTACGGAGAGCTTTGGGCGCAAACCGGCCAGTTCGCGGCGGGATTGAACGACCGGGGTATCGGCGAAGGGGACCGCGTCGCGGTGTACCTGCCGAACGTGCCGCAGTTCGTTACCGCGTTCCGCGGGACGCTTCGGACGGGCGGCGTCGTCGTCCCGATGAACCCGCAGTACAAATCGCGAGAAATCGGCCACTTGCTGTCCGACAGCGGCGCACAGGTGGTCGTGACGCTGTCGGACCTCGTCCCGTTCGTGGACGAGGTGCGCGACGACACCGACGTGGAACACGTCGTTACCGTCGGTCAGGAAACCGAGGGAGGAATCGACTTCGAAGCGTTCCTGGGTGACGACGACCCCGAAATCGTGGACCGCGCCCCTGACGACGTCGCGGCCCAGCCGTACACCAGCGGCACGACGGGACGGCCCAAGGGCGTGCAGTTGACCCATCGGAACCTCTCTTCAAACGCAAATACTGCCGCAGACCTCATCCCTAGTGGAATTCAGACGGACGACAAGCAACTCGGAGTCCTTCCGCTGTTCCACATCTATGGCATGACCGTGGTGATGAACGCGGCGCTGTTTAACGGCGCCGCCTACTACCCGCTTCCGGAGTGGGACGCCCAAGAGGCCGTCTCGCTCATCGAAGACGAGCGGTTGACCCTGATGCACGGCGTCCCAGCGATGTACAACGACATCATCAACCAACCGAACGCCGAGGAGCTCGACCTTTCGTCGGTCCGCCTCGCACGCGACGGCGGGTCCTGGTACCCCCTCCGGGGTCTTCGGCGACTTGGTGCCCTCCACGCCGTGAACCTCTACGACGGGCTCCGGCTCGCCCGGACACGATCCATCCCCCACCTCCACCTGCC
>NZ_JBZRPK010000421.1:0-4450 GCF_058382125.1 Haloferax sp. s1 | reverse complement strand
GGGGGAAGGGGGCCGACGAGCACCCGCGGGGCCACGAGCATACCGACTGGTCGGCGGGGGGAGTAGGCGCTGGCCGCCGGCACGTGAACGAGGACGGCCATGTTCTCCCCCGCCGGTGCGTAGGCGACGAGGTGTTTTTCGTCGAGGACGCCGTTCGCAGCGACGGTCTTCACGCCGCGTTCGCCGTCGAGGGCGAGGGCGAGCGCCTCCGACTCGGTTGCGGGGTAGTCGTCACCGGCGAGTGGACCGGTACCGGCTTCGACCGCGCCATTCATCGAGACGAGCGACGTAAAGCTCCCTTCAGCGGGGGTTTCAAACGTTCCGGTCAGCCCCGTAGCGTTGGCTTCGATGACGATTGCGCGGTCTGCGAGTCCCGGAACGGCGCTCACGAACGAGACGAGCTGTGTACCGGGGCGTTCGTACACTTCAGTGGTCGCGGTCGGGTCGTACAAACTCACGTCGAGCGAACCAGTGATGAACGTCACGTCACCTGGCACGGCACTTCCACCGCGGCGAACTTCGGACGAACTGGCGATAACCGTATTCGTCTCGCTGTTGACGAAGTGAATCGCACGGACGTCGTCCGGAAGCTTCTCGCGTTCTTCGACGAAGAACTTCGATATCTCCTCGTGGTCCCCAGTCCGGAGCATTTGGTACTGTGAGAGCATCCGCGCGGTCTGTGCGCGTTCTCGGAACCACCCTTCGGTCTGCCCAGCGTGCTGGCCAGCCGTGGCTTCGAGTTCCGCTTGCCTGTTCTGTGTCAACTCTTCGGAGACGGTGAAATATGTCACCCCACCCGCGGCGGCGACGATGAGAAGCGTCATCGCAAAGCCGAGAGCAAGTTTCCGAAGAAAACTATCTCTGATAATGTCCGGAAGTAGTTGGTCCAATCGGCGGGCAAGTCGCATTACGGAATGGACCCATGTGGCTACGATAAGTGCCCGGTTGAAATTATCTAATTCGATAATAAATTATCTATAGTGTCGATAGTGTCTCTCGAATGGTTAGATAGCTCATCTCACATATCAAACCACTAAACAAACCCACTGTGTAGTGTTTTCTTGTGCCATAGTATAGCGCGGAACACGAACGTCGTTCCCGGACGCTTTTTGCCAGCGCCCGCCCCGAATACGCACATGGAAATCGAAGCTATCGAGGAGCTTATCGAATCGAACATCGAAGACGCCGACGCGACCGTCTCCCGTCCACGGACGGTCGACGAAGACCACGAAGACGACCACTACGCCGCCGTCGTCGTCTCGCCAGCCTTCGAGGGGGAGTCGCTCGTCCAGCAGCACCAACTCGTCTACGACGCGCTCGGCGACCACATGACGACCGACATCCACGCGATGGAGCTGAAGACCTACACGCCCGAGGAGTACGAAGCGCTGGACGAGTAGCCAGCGAAAAAAGCAGTTGCAGACGTTGCCGCTCAGGCCTGCGGTTCGGGTTCTGCGAGGTCTGCCGATTCCAGCGACCGGTTCTGGAGCGCTTCGCCGGTCGCGGCATCGAACAGGTGAATAGCTTCTTCGGGAAGGCGAGCGACAGCCGATTGGCCCGCTTCGACCCGGCGCATCCCGCCGACGGTGGCGACGAAGCGCCGTTCGGTACCGAATTCGAGGTAGACCGCATTCTCGTTACCCATCGGTTCGACCACGTCGACGCTCGTCTCGTAGGTGTGGTCGAGTTCGTCATCCGAGACGAGTTCCACGTCTTCGGGACGGATACCGAGCGTGACACGGCTGGTTCCTTCGACTGCTTCTTTCGAGCGGGGAGACAGGTCGTACGTGAAGGTGTCGTTGGCGAGGGTGTCGCCGTGGACCTCCATCTCGAAGAAGTTCATCGACGGTTCGCCGATGAAGCCCGCGACGAAGCGGTTTGCCGGGCGGTGATACGCCTCCAACGGCGTGGCGACCTGCTGGAGTTCGCCGTCGTTGAGGATGGCGATGCGGTCGCCCATCGTCATCGCCTCCGTCTGGTCGTGAGTGACGTAGACGGTCGTCACGCCGAGTTCTTCCTGGAGGCGCTGGAGTTCCGTCCGCATCTGCGAGCGAAGCTTCGCGTCGAGGTTCGAAAGCGGCTCGTCCATCAGGAACACTTCCGGGTCGCGGACGATGGCGCGACCGAGTGCGACGCGCTGTTGCTGGCCGCCGGAGAGCTCGCCGGGTTTGCGGTCGAGCAGGTCGGCGATGCCGAGCATGTCGGCGGTCTCTTCGACGACTGCGTCGATGTCGGCGTCGGCCATGTCGGTCGATTCTTCGAGGCCGAATCGCATGTTGCCCCGAACCGACATGTGCGGGTAGAGCGCGTACGACTGGAACACCATCGCGATGTCCCGGTCGCGGGGCGGGCGGTTGTCCATCCGTTCGTCGCCGAGTCGAATCTGGCCCTCCGAGACGGTTTCCAGTCCGGCAATCATGCGGAGCGTGGTCGATTTACCACACCCCGAAGGACCGACGAGGACGAGGAATTCGCCGTCCTCGATGGTCACGGAGGCGTCGTCGACGGCGACGACTTTGGAGCCGCCATCGTCGAAGAACTTCGATACGTGGTCGAGTGTGAGGTCAGCCATGGGTCTGTGTGCGTGTTGTGGTGGTCGTCTGCGGTGCTACGCTGGAGTGGGTGGGCGCGGCGCTCATGCTTCGCCCGCGACCCCCTTTGCGAACTTGTCGCCGAACAGGACGTAGACGAGCAACGTCGGCAGAGCGGCGACGAACGCGCCGGCCATCTGCGTGTTGAACGTCTGGATGATGCCACCGGTCAGTTCGTTGAGCGCGATGGTCGCCACCGCCGCGGGGCCGGACCCCGAGGGGATGATAACCAGCGCGAACAGCAGGTCGTTCCAGATCTGCGTGAACTGGTAGATGAGCGTCACCGCGAACATCGGTGTCGACAGTGGGAGTACAATACGTCGGTAGACCGTAAATGCGCTCGCACCGTCGAGGCGGGCGGCTTCCAGCATCTCCGTCGAGAGTTTCTTGTAGTAACTCCGGAACAGGAGCGTCGTGATGGGGATGCCGTAGGCCGCGTGGGTAATGATGAGGTTGATGATGCTCGCGTAGTGCGGGTGCGTGGCGAGTTCGACCGTCCCGAGGACGGGCACCTGTGCCGAAAACACCGTGATGTCGAGCACGGGCGCGAGCAACTCTTTCGTGTTCACGATGGCCCAGAGCCGCGACAGCGGAATCAACACGGCCTGGTACGGGATGAAGATACCCGCGATGAACAGCGTGACGACGCCGAGTTGGCCGCGCCACTCGAAGTTCGTGAGACCGTACGCCGCGAAGCTTCCGAGGAGCGCCGACAGAATCGTCGCCGGCACGGCCAGCATGATGCTGTTGAGGATGGCCGACGACAGCGTGTCGAGGGCGACGCCGAAGGGTTTGAGCGTGAAGCCGTCGACCGTCGGCGGTACGAAAGGCGGCGACGTGGCGAACTCGGCTTCCGTCTTCAGCGCGGTCATCAGTCCGGACTCGAGGGGCGAGAGGTAGAACGCGATGAGACCGACGAGCGTCGTGTAGAGAACGACGCGAACCGGGTCGATGGTCTCGAAGTCGACGCCAAAGCGGTCTGCGAGGTCGTCGCGGACGCTCATAGTTCACCCCGGCGGTACTCGCCGTACAGGTAGGGCGCGACCACGGCCAACGCCACGATGAACAGCACGACGGCGATGGCAGAGCCGTAAGCCCACTCGTTTGCTGCGAATGCTTGTCGGTACATCATCGTCGAAAGGATGTCTGCCGTCGGGCCCGGGTTGTTCCCGAACATGACGTACAGGAAGTCGAACGCCTTGAGCGCGAACACCATGAGCACGACTGCGGCGCTCACCGTCGAGGCGCGGAGTTGCGGCAGGATGACCCGGCGGTACATCCGCAGGGTCGACGCACCGTCGACTCGCGCGGCCTCGTACTGGTCGCTCGGAATCGCACGAAGGCCCGCGAGATACACGACCATCGCGTAGCCGCTGAACTGCCAGAGCAGCGCGAAGATGACGGCGAACAGTTTGAACTGCAGCGTCTCGGGGACAAGCGGGAGTGCTCCGAGGAGACCTAAATCGACGCCCCCTGCGAGCCACTTCGACGCGAGGAAGTCGAGGCCGACCCCCCGGAGGACGACGTTGATGACGCCCGAGTCGAAGTTGTACATCCACCGCCAGAACACCGCCGTCACGACGAACGACAGGCTGAACGGCAGCAGGTAGATGGTACGGAACCAGTTTTCGAAGCGGATGCCCCGGTCGATGAGAATTGCGAGACCGAGACCACCGCCGAGTGAAAGCGCCGTAAAGGAGACGAGGAGGACGAACGTGTTCCGGGTTGCGGCCCAGAACTGTCCGTCCGAAAAGGCGCGGCGGTACATCTCCAGGTCGAACGCCGAGGGGTCGTACGCCGGCAGATGCAACCCCGCGAAATCGGTAAAGGAGATGATGACGTTCCAGCCGATTGCGCCG
>NZ_JBZRPK010000423.1:0-4461 GCF_058382125.1 Haloferax sp. s1 | reverse complement strand
TGGTGAGACAATCAACGTGGTTTCGTGGAATCCGGCTCACTCATCTGAGACGGTGTAGATGTATCCAGAGGGTTCCGACGCGATAAGCGGGGGAAGTGAGGTGGAAAGTGTGGATTTCTACGAGTAGGTGTATCTGCGGGCGAGGCGGGTGGAATTATCTCCCACACTCATCGCGTCTTGACCGAGAATTAAGAATAGAGTTGTTCCTTCCAAATTTCCGCTTCCTCCTTTACGCTCTCCGCAACACTCTGCGGGTCGGACACATAGGGAGCGAGCGCTCCAATTAGTTGTTCCAGAGACACCTGTTCTGCAAGTTGCTTCACGTCGGGGTTTCCGAGTTCGTCTTCAATCTGTGTTTGTGCTTCGTGAATGTCATCCAGTTCTTCGGGAGAAACCGATTTTGAAACGAAGAACGCTATGTCTCCGTTCTCGATGATTTCTGTGAGGTTTACGCTCTCATTAGCCAACAGTCGAGAGAAGTCTTCAGAGTCGAATATATCCTCTAAGTCAAACTCCCAATCGACAGTGCTGAAAAAGTGGGGCAAGTCGTTTTCCTCGTAATCCGATGATGAATAGACGTTTCTGAGGTCAACTAATCCGAACATCGCAATGTGGGCGAGAGCATCCGGGTAGTCAGCATACACCTCGTCCTCAATCCACGCCTCAAGCGCCGCCCTGCTATCCGGGTTTGATTTGATTTGGTTCGGTACGTCCTTCGGCGGTACGATATAGGCCGAGCCGGTGATTTGCTCCACATCGCGCCCACGGCGAAGTCCTTCAAGAACGAAGTTCGTCTCGCCCTCACCGGTATCGACTTTGCTTTTCGTGAAGCAGGCTATCAATGCGTGAAGTGGCTTCCAGTAGTTCTCGATGAGACGTTTTCGGGCTACACTATCGTCTTGGATTGATTCAATGATTCGCTCGTAATCAGAGAGTTCGTTCTTGAACTCCTCTATCTCGGTCTGTTTCTCTCTGCGTACCACCTCTTTTTCCTCACGTAACTGTTCCAACTTCTCTACGACATTCTGGTTCCCTTCCTTATCGCGTCGATTGACTGTATCAGCCTTCACAACCGGAGTCTTGTTTGCGACGTTCGCTCCGGCTTGCTGAAGATACCCTTTGAAAAAGAAGTAGCCACCCCCAACAACCGCACCTCCCACGGCTCCGCCAAGCCCGATGACAATCGAGGAACCAGATACCATCCGTCTCTAATTAGTGACCACCAATTTATACTTCTGGTGTTGGTACTCTTCAAGCATTTCACCCACAAGGAGTATTCTGTTGTCAACTCAATTTGTTCGTATGAATCCTGTTGACCGCTTCCGTATGCGCGTAGCAGAAGCCTTTGGTGGGATAATATTGACGCTGATGGCGACTGTTGGAGGGATTGTTTTTCGCTCCATTCGAGAAGCAACACCGGCTACCGAACCAGCTACTTCAGTATCAATCAGCCTACTAACTGGCTTACTGACCTCGCTTCCCGGTATCGTTTCTTTTCTCGGAATAATCGGCGCGACCGTCATCGCGGGGCCATTCGGATTTATCGGAGCGGTGCTTGAAGTCGCGGGAGCGAACCTACTACTCTACAATCAGAGTGAGGCGGGCTTCTGGATGATTGTCTTCGGTGCCGGACTCGTTACTGCTGGCGTCCCAATTCCGTGGATGAAAGTATTGGAATGGTTCTTCGACTCCGGCGGGCAGTATTAAACTACTCGCCCTCATCGCATACCCGATTATTGGTTCAAACTGGATTCCCCTGAGAATCAAACTCTGGAAGAATTCGCACTATTTCGCGGACTACCTGCGAATCGTGTTTCTCAAGACTATCAAGTTGGCTGAGGTCGGACAACCGATTCGCACTATCTTCAAATTCTTGGACGACAGTATCTGCTGACTCGGTGTTCTGAAGTACATTCGACATATCATATCGATCCCCGTTGGGTTCGGTAATCCCGATTTTCGTATTGGGAATACCTGAGTCTGCGTCCGTTCCGAGTCGTATTTTCCAGCGGTTCGAGAGTTCAATCTCTCCGTCCTCTCGGCTCGTAGAGTTGAGAATACTCATAGCGCAATTAGAATTTCAACTTGGGAATAATAAAAGTTCGACAGCGGATGTAGGGAGGCGTATTTGAGGCTTCAGGGGTCAAAGACAAGCAGGAAAGATGCATTAATCGCTCATGTGTAGCAGATTGTTGATTTCAGAGAGTCGCTTTGACAGCGTGTTTGAGTGCTTCTCGACCGGGTTTTCTGAAGAGTTCGCTGCGTAGCTGGAAGGCGCGAAGATACTGTGTCAACTTGTCCTTCGAGACGCCTTGATGCGGCGAGAGCCACCGTCGCGCTAGCGACGGGTGGCTCTCGCAGGTGTTGACGTGGACGTCTCCGTCAGCGTGTTCGCCGTCACCGTGGACGACGTATTTGCGGGAGAACTCGTCGTCGTCCCAAGTGGGTCGTATGCCCAAAATCCGTCGGTATAGACGGTCAGCAACTCCTCCTCGTGGTCACCGAGGAGGAGTCGATTCGTCAGCGGATTTCGCTGGGACGACGTACCGCTGCCCCGTTCCACAGTCAACGATGGTGAAGACGGGTGGTTTGTCTCCCTCGTACGAACCACGCCCACGCGTGGACAGGCTACGCGCGCGACTCTTGGTCGCACTCGCGGCCTTTCAATCCGGCAGAGACGTACACTTCGTCGATTTCGACCGGTCCAACGAGGTCGAGCTGAGGCGCGTCGAGCGCTCTGGTAAAGCGCTCGACGCGACGATGCATCGTCTTGTAGGAAACACCGATCTCCCGCTGAAGTTGGCGGAGACTCGTGTTAAACCGTAAGAACGCGTAAATCGAGAACAACCACTTGCGGAGCGCAACCTTCGAGTGAGCGAAAATTGTGCCCGTCTTATATTTGTAGCGCATAGGGAAAATCGGAAGGCTTGTCAGAATTAGGATGCACCCTCACTTTTCCACTAGGGCGAGAGCATCAAGCAAGGAGGGTTGCCCACACCGTATTCAAAATGAAACCCCACCTAATTTGCGAACGATTATTCAGTGTCAGTAGCCTCTGATTCTGTACCCTCGTGTGCCAATTCCTCAGCAAGATCCCAGTACCCGATAAGATCTCGGTCAGCCATCGGCTTCGAGCCGAACAAGAAGTCCCGGCCAAGGTTTCGGTTCAGGTGGCTACAGGAAACCTCGGAGACGAACATACAGTTGAAGCAAGTTGATCCGTCGCGGCTACAGACTGGGTCGTAGACGCAATTGTTCCCCTCTTGGTCAATAGAGTCAATGAGATCCCCCAGCCCCGACTCAACGAGCGCATGCATGCCACCGAGGCTGAAATCCGTCCGCTGGTTCGTGTACATGATGAAGGTGAGCGACCGGGACAGCAGGTATTCCGAGATGCTGGTACGCTCCATACCGATCAGCGAGGTGGCATACTTGAGCACGGTGTGGGAGAACGAGTGAACAAGGTGGTAGACGTAGTAACTGATAACGTCTGCTGGATCATCAAGCGAGATCGTATCGTACTCCGGAATCGGAGTCATATTCTCTGCCAACCAGCCTCGGATGTCCTCGATTGACCATTCATCGAGTGGCTCTGTAGCAATTGTTTCACCGTCGTATGTCGCCCAGTCAGCCGCGACTTCATCCGACCAGCGTTCGCGAACAGGGACAGCGCGTGCGTCAGGAATGCTGCTCGCCAGAATCTGAGCACGGAGCATGGCCCCTATCTCGGTGTCTTGCCGGCTATTTTCGAGGAGCCATGCCATCACCACGCGGGGACGAAGTTCGAACCGGACAGCCTCTGTCCTCACAGTGTCGACGAATACAGGGGTGGTTGATGAATCAAGGGTACCATCGACCAATTCGGCATCATCGGCACCAAAGGAGATGAGCCGTGCCTCAGCGGGATTCCGGCCACCGCGGCTGTAGCCAAAGACGACGCTTGTAATCGGGAAATCCTCGATCAGGCCAGCACCACCAATACCGAATCGGTCAAGCTTTCGCTCAACCTCGCTCGCACGTACCTCCAGTGATTCACGCTCGCGGAGATCGACCTCACCGCGGTCCATAATGACGTCAGCAGCCGGTCGGGTCCGGAGCTCGTTGCTGATATTGAGATGCTCGTAGATCTCCTGTACAGCATCAATAGCGTACGCGTATTCCCCGCTCGTATCCGACCTGAGTCCGCCGGATAGATTCGGAACAAACCGTTCAACCCCATCCCGGATACTCTCACCGCCGCTATCCAGCTTTTTGAGCTCGTCATCGATATCAGCTACGGCATCGTCTAGCCCTTTGGCCTCGAGTAATTCTCTCATGTCCTCGAGTTCCTCGCGTTCGGTGTCCTTCTTCGACTGTTCAATATTGATCTGGCTTACTGGCTTGTCACTGAGACCGAGGTGCTTTGCGAGAACAGCAACCGCTTCGTTGACCGAACTCAATCGGTTGGAACCGGTACTACTG
>NZ_JBZRPK010000694.1:0-16600 GCF_058382125.1 Haloferax sp. s1 | reverse complement strand
GTTATTGACTGAATGACTTCTGTGAGGGGTAGATAGCTTACCGAGCGAAAACCAAAACACCTCTTAGTTGGGCGACCACCCGATGTGTGATAATACGCTTGCTCGTACGGGGAGTGAAAGTGAACGGGTCCCCCGGACTTTTCCCCGGAATCAGGCGTTTCTGCGAGTAAAACTAAACGGTTCTTCGTACCGTGACAGAGTTGTTTTAATCGGAGCGCTGTCTGCCGATTAGTGGGTAATCGATACTATTCAAGATTGGAACAGTCCATTCACCTACTGCACGACTTCATTCGCAGATACACTCGTGTTTCTTCGCCGACTGATTGATGACGTACTCGTGGGTCTCCGACGCGAGTTCGTACAGCTTCTCTGCGCGCTCTCTCGCCGCGAGTCCATCTTGATAGTACGTCTTGGCACGATGATTCCGCCAGAGGTCTTGGAGGCTGTCGGCGACGTGCCCCGACAGAATTCCACGTCTCGCCGCTTCCGTGTACACGCCGGGGTGCGTTCCGGGAAGATCTCGCGGTTCGACGCCACCTTCGAGGAGTTTGAACTCGACGACGCGCTCGATGGCGACGAACGACGCCTCGATGACCAACGTGTAGAACCCTTGTTCCAGCAGCGTCTCTGCGCCCGCGAGTAGTCGACATGACTTTCGGAGCTGGAGGACGTCCGCCTCTTTCGTCTCTAGACCTTCTTCGATTTCGTCGGGTCGATAGTCGAAGGCGGCTTGCACCTCATCGACCAACGTCTCGATTCGGGTGCTACTCACCACTCATCACCTCCGTCCGGATTCGTTGGAACTCGTCGCCGCCGTAGACGGTGACTCCCTCTCGGAATATCTCTCGTAGCTTTTCGCCTGCTCGGAGCGCACTCTCCTCGCTCTCGACGAACGGTTCGAACGTGTACCGGTCGCCGTCGAATCGTTCTTCACCGAGTTCTCCGGCTACGTTCGAGACCACGCGGCGGGCGGTCGTTCGGTCGCCGTCGACGAGGACGAACACGTCGACGTCGCTCTTCCGGTCGGCCTCACCGCGAGCGACGCTCCCGAATACGAGAATACCGAGTAGCTGGTCGACTTCGTCCGAGTTCTCGACCGCCGTCTCGACGTTCTCTACAAACGCACGAACTGGAGCGTGGTACTCGGTCTGTTCGATGCCGAGTATCGGGTCGTCTTTCTGGAGGTGTGCGGGGTCGATAGAGACGTACTTTCGCTGTGTCGTCTCTCGTACCCGTACGACACCGAGTCCGTCAAGGAACTCGACTGCCCGCCAAACTGTCGACCGACTCCGGTCGGTTATCTCGGATAGTTCTTTCAGTGTGAACTCCGACTGGTGAGCGTCGACGAGCAGTCGAAGCACGTCGTCGGCCGCGTGGAGCCTGAATATCTTTGAGTCGTCACCGGGGGTGACGGGAAGGCAAACCTTTATATGTTGTTTCGCTTCGTCGGACACTATCTGACCCTGTGAAACGAGATATAATAAGCGTTGGCCCGTTTGCTGTACCCTCTGGTGGCGAATGCGAATACGTAGTCGAACGAAATCTACGGCAGTTCGTCATACGGATAGCTCAAGTCACCGCAGTCATGCGGTTAGAAGGTCGACGGGCCCGACGGGCTTTCGTTCGGGTGTCGAACGGGGTCGTGATTTTAGGTGACTGAGGGCCTGTATAGCTCATTTTCAACATAGTCAGTAGACTATCTTTTTCGATTCATTTCGTTCGAAATCTGAACGTCGGCATTTGACGTTCACTCGGCTGGGACGGTTCGTTGTTAAATCGTCTCCTTGCTATTAGACAAGGGTGACTCGTACACTAACACTTGTTCAACAATTTAAATAGCAAATTCACAAGCTGTGGTCCCAATGACTGCTATTCCAAATATCACGGATTGTTCTGTATATGCTGCGTTTCACTTTCTATCTTGTTCAATTGGTATATGAGTAGTTATACATGATGGTGCCCTGTACTGCTTAGAAATGCGGAGGAAAAAGCTCCCGAAGGAGGCCCCAGGGAAGTACGTCGACTACCATCCGCGTCCGTATTACTCACCAGATTCGCTTCCTCCGGAGCCGAAAATCGAAATCCCCAACCAGACCCACCAGCTCGTCGCCGACGCAGCATACCAGATTGGTCGCGTCGATGGCATCAGTTCGACAGTGGATTTTGCTGCCGTCCTGTACACGACACTCATCCGAATCGAGGCGGTCGAATCTGCTCGAATCGAGGGTGCAGAGGTCAATTATCAGGATGTCGCCGCGTTCCACACGAAACACGAAGACAGCGCCGAGCCGCAAAGCAAGGACTTGCGGGAGGCCCTGAACTACGAGGACGCGCTCCTGTATGGTATCGAGCACGTCGAAGACGGTGGCGAACTCACACTCGACCTGCTCAAACATCTCCACGAGATGCTCCTCGACGGTGTCCGTAACGAGGGCGACGTCGTCGGGGAGTTCCGTGACCACATGGTCCGGCTCAATAGCCCGAACCCAGCCAAAGACCCGTTCATTCCTCCGTCAGCGTCGTCGCTCGACCGTCTCATGTCGTCGCTCGTCGAGTACGTCGCGATGGATGGCGAGTACCATCCACTCGTCGACGCCGCGATTATCCACTACTTCTTCGAGACGGTTCACCCGTTTTCGGACGGAAACGGACGTCTCGGCAGACTCGTTATCATCCTCTATCTGGTCGGTCAGGGCTACATCGAGAGTCCGTACATCTACCCGAGTGCTTACTTCAACCGGCACAAGGTCGAGTACGTCGAGAAGATGCGTGCCGTGAGTGAACAGGGCGAGTGGTTGGAGTGGATCGACTTCTTCCTCGAAGCACTCCGGTCGCAGGCCGCCGAGTCGTACGACCGTACGTGGGCGCTCAAGGAGTTGCAGACGAAGTACGTGACTGACTACGCCGGGAGTACGTCCACAGACAGGTTTGCCCGCAAATTACTCGAAGTTCCGTACTTCACAGCGAACGACATCGTCCGGGAACTCGACGTATCCCGCGGGACAGCCTACAACGTCATCGAGAACCTCGAAGACGCTGGACTCATCGAGGAAGTCACCGGGGCTGAGTGGGGTCAAGAGTACAAGGCGGTCGAAGTGTTCGACGTGTTCGAGTAGGTCGCTTCGGCGCGAAGGTTTAAGTCATAAACCGGGACCATCCCGGTTTATGAACCGCCGAACGTTCCTCACCTCGCTCGCACTCGCATCGACTGCTGGTTGTACGACGACGAAGTCTGATTCGGCCGTTGCATCGTCTGGGGAGGACACATCTCGTCCCTCCGAGACGACGACTGAGACGAGTGGACCAGTACAACGCCCGGTCGGAGAGTCGTACTTACGGTCCGATGGTGCCACCATTGTGGTTGCATCCGCTCGGTTCACCGGAACAGCGCGGTTGGTCGACGGAACCACAATTAGCCCAGATCCGGGTAACGCTTTGATCTTAACTGACGTCCGGTCAGCGAATACAGGTAAATCGGTCGTCGACCTCCCTTCCCGTGACTCTCTGGCACTCATCACCGGTGGGAGCCAGTACAAACCTCTCAAGCCGAAGGGGAAACCGGGTGGGGAACCAACGCTGTCGTTCCCGCTCGGTGGGACACTTTATGAAACAGTCGAAGACGCCCATCCTAACGTCACCGCACTGGGCTGGGTTTTCTTCGAGGTCCCGGCTGACTCGACGGATTTCCGTATTTCGCTCTCCGATTCACAGTCGTCGACTTTGGAAGCGTATTGGGATGGAACGGTTGACCCGAGTTCGCTTCCAGACATGAAAATCACGTCTCTCGACGTCCCGGAAGAACACGTCAACGGTGACCCCATAGAGTTCTCGGTGTCGGTGACGAACACAGGTGGGAGTGCTGGATTGTTCAACCAACGGTTCTCTGTCGTACGGAGCACCGAGCCGAATGCACTGGGCGGCGTACTCGATACTACAGTCGAGCCTGGTGAGACGGTAACAATCGAAAAAACGGTCCCAGCAAAAGGGGTTCAAGACGTGACGATTGCAGTGCCTCCTGCGTTCGAGAAAACGACTCACGTCGTTCCCACGAAGGCACAGTTTGGAAGCTCTCACGAGCTACCGAATGGTGTCAAACTTCGGGTAAGCAAACCGACCGTCAGTGATACGGTTTGGGTCGACGAAAACGGAGGTGGCTTCGAGAACCACTCTATCGACAGGCGTTCGTTCGCTGTCTTCGAGATAACCGCGTGGAACCCGACGGATTCGACTATCTCAGAACCTGACAAGGACTGGTTCGAAGTCGAAGGGAACGGGTTTGTCGATTCAAATTCGAACCGTGGGTTCGCACGTGGACTGCGTGAACCGGTCGAGATGCCATACTTCCGTGGCTCGCGTGAGCTCACCCCCGGAGAAACGACGAATGGTGTCCTCTACTTCGACGTTCCGAAGAACACGAGTGTTGACGAGATAGCTTGTCGAGTGAAATGGCCTGTAACGGAACGTGCGAACAAGGTCTGTGAATGGAAGATGGGTGAATAACCCGGGCGCACAGGTCCGTTCGTCTTCGAAGAGTCGGGGTAGGGTATCTTGATGTGGTCCGGTTCGATAGGTATCGTTCCTTCTCGACGAACGAAATCTACGCGAGTTCGTCATACGGACTCCCCAAGTCGTCACAGTCTGTCGATTAGAAGCGAACGGACCCGACGGGAATGCGTCATCGGCTGTGACGGAATTGTGTTAATCGGCGCGCAGTCTGGCGATTTGGTTCACTCCGCCCTCAAATCACTCGGACGTCGCCACCGTCGTCCATGATGTCACTACGACGAAGCACGAGAATCGATTCGCCGTACCCCTGCTGTTCGACCGCACCCTCTATCGCTGCCGCTGCAATCTTGTCGTCAGTGAGAACGACGATTCGTGGATGACCGCTTCGAAGAAACTCGATTGCTAACCCGGCGAATACGGTATCTGCTTTCTCGACTTGGTGCTCATCCTTCCCGGACTTTCGGGCAATCTCTCTTCGAACGTAGTCCATCGCTGCGACTGCATCGGAATCGTTCGGCGATGGTGGGTTGATTTTGGTAGCCCACCCTTCCTCGATGGCTGTTTCTACCCGGTCAGCGACGTGCATCGTGCTCAGTTCCTCGACAACACGCTGGGGAACCTGCAAGGTTATCTGATGCCGTGCGGCGAACTTCCGAAGTTTCTGGAACTTCGAATTCTCTGGGCCACCCACGGCGACGAAGAGGTTCGTATCTGCGAGGACGAAGTCGTCCGAGTCGAGGTCACTACTCCCCATCGAACTCCAGTTCGTCAGGGTCAGACGAGATTAGCTGTTCGAAGTACGGGTCGTGTTCTCGGCCAGCCTCCAAGACGGGTTGGACTGCATAGATGATGGCCATCCCTTCGACTGGCTTGACGTCCATCTCGTTGGCCGCCACCCGTTGGGTGAGCTTCCCGGCGTAGTATTCTGCTGCTGCTCGGACCGCTCTCACGAGTCGTCCAACGCCGTACCGGTTGTGGAAGTACTCGGCGTCGTCGTCGAACTCTGTGAGAGCGACTGCGTGGAGCAGCGTCGGGGTGATTGCGACTTCGCGGCCATCGACGAACGCGAACGGTTCCGCGGTGAGTTGATGTGGTCGCGTACTCTCGTCGCGGTCGACGACGCCGAGTTGTTCGAGTCGTTCGACATCGTCGTAGGCCGTTGCACGAGCGAGGTCCAGTTCGTCGATGAGGGCCTGGATGGTTGCAGGTCCGTAGTAGCAGAGGTAGACGTACTCGCGGGCGAGGCGTGGGTTCTGTAGCAACGTCGTGGCTGCGAGTAGCCCGTCGAAATCGTCGAACGACTGTGGTGCGTCGTCGTCGAGTAGTGGGGCGTCTCCACGGTCAGAGAGGGTGGGCATACTCAAAGTACGAAATCTATGTATTTTAGATTTGTGCTGCTGGTACTAGTCCTCTGGAGTGCGAGTTCGTCACGGTGCGTGACGGAATCGGTTGGCGGGAAAATATGCTAAATCGATAGCTACAGCGCTTGCTCTTTGGTTCTAAAGCGTTCCAGAACTGTACGGACCCGACGGGGATTCCCACGAGCGGAAGCGAGTGGGAAGTCGTCGGGAGAGTGAGCGAAGCGAACGGACCCGACGGGATTTGAACCCATTCACAGACGTTCCTGCTCGCTCCCTTGGGTCGCTGTGCGGGCATGCGACTGTTCGTGTTCAAATTCCGGGGGCCGCTTGTTCCTCACAGTGGACCGAGCACACGCTACGCGGTGCTCGCGAGAATGTTCGTCACAAAAGCGGACCCGACGGGATTTGAACCCGCGACATCTTGGTCCGGAACCAAGCACTCTGTCCACTGAGCTACGGGCCCCAGCGAAGAGAGGTACACGATACCGACGTAAAACCGTTGTGGAAGCGCCGATGGCGGTCGATTACGTTACGCTCGGCTCCGCGCTGATTACACTCTGTTTCCACGTACCACGTGTGAACCACGCTGTCGCAGCAATCGCGCCGAGAATCTGCCCAACTGCCATCCCGAGCCAGATACCCGTTTCGGCGAACCCGAATTGGAACGACAGCAGGTAGACGATGGGGACGCGGCCCAACCAGAGCGCGAACAGCGAAAACCCGAGTGCGGTCTTCGTGTTACCCGCACCGCGGTAAGCCCCGAGGACGACCTGCAAGACACCGATAAACCCGAACTCGAACGCCCGAATGCGGACGTACTGGACGCCGAGGTCGATGGTCTGTGTGGCCGATTCCGTCCCTGTCGGGAGGAAGAACGAGACGACGGGTTCGGCCAACAGATAAGCGAGGACGCCGGTAACGACCATGACGCTCGCGCCGACCTTGGCGGCGAGCCAGACGGCACTCTCGGCCCGTTCCGGTTTTTGCGCGCCGAGGTTCTGCCCGACGATGGTGTTGGTCGCTCGACCGAGACCGAGCGCTGGGAGAAAAACGAGCGACGTAAGGCGGTTTCCGAGACCGAACGCAGCGACGACTTCCGGCTTGAAGGTAACCACCATCGCGGTGAGCGTGATAAACCCGAGAGCGGTCGCCGACTGTTCGGCGGCGCTCGGAACGCCGATGGAGACGATTTGCTTGATGTACCGAAACTGCGGCCAGAAGTCCGAGAGCTGCACGTCGGGACCGGCGCTCGTCCCGAAAATGACGTAGATGCCGATGACGGTCGCGACCGCCCGCGAGAGGACTGTTGCGTAGGCGGCACCGGCGACATCGTAGCCAGGAAAGCTGGTCGCGGCAAAGAGACTGGCTTCGAGTCCTTCCAGCCCGAGCATGCCGAAAAGCGGGTTCGATTCGAAGCCGAAGATGAAAATCGGGTCGATAATGACGTTGATGAGGACGCTAATGAACATCACGACCATCGGGGCGCGGGTGTTGCCGTAGCCGCGCATGAGCGCGGAGAAGACGAAAAAGCCGAAGAGGAACGGCAATCCGAGGAAGAACACACGCATGTAGGCGCTGGCGAGTGGGATGACCTGCCCAGCGGTAGCCGGTGAACTCGGGAGGATGCCGAGCATCGCGTCGGTGGCAAAGAAGCCGATGAGTCCGACGACGATGGCGATGATGGTGATGAACGTGAGCGTTTGTCCGGCGACAGTTCCGGCGGAACCTTCGCTTTTCGCGCCGGTGTACTGCGCAACGAGAGTGCTTCCGGCGACGGTGAACCCACCGCCGACGGAGATGAGGAGAAATATCAGGGGAAACGCGAGGCTAATCGCGGCCACTGCGTCGGTCGAGAGGCGACCGAGCCAGACGGTGTCGGCGAGGTTGTACGCCACCTGGAGGAGTTCGGTGACGATAATCGGCCACGCGAGTTCGAACATCGGACGTTTGAGGTCACCTTCGGTTAGTGAACCTCCTTCGGGGACAGACACTGAACATGTGAGACACGGGGAAAGCGTTTCAAAGCGTCGATAGGTGTCCTATAGTAGCGTTTGCAACTGGTGACACATCCAATCGCACGACAGCGGTTGACCGAGTGTGCACTGACTTGCAAACGCTACGATAGCGTGCCGCATTCACGTTATCGCCCCGAGTCACGGCTCGGCAGAAGTCGCGAGAAAAGTATGGTGGGTTCGCGTCGTTACGGTGCTTCGCCGGTCTCGATGGCGAAATCGGCCTTCGGGTAGGCCACACACGTCAGGGTGTACCCTTTGTCCATCTCCTCACCGGAGAGGGTTTCCTGTTTGAAGTGAGTCACGTACTCGTCTGCGGGACCGTCGGTAATCTTCCCTGCACAGGAGACACACTGACCCTGACGGCACGCATACGGGAGGTCCATCCCGGCGTCTTCACCCTGGTCGAGCACCGTCTCGTTGCTCGCCAGTTCGATAGTCTCGCCCTGCTTGACGAATTCGACTTCGAAGTACTCGACTTCGTCTTCGGGCATGTCGGCGGGACTCTGTTCTTCTTCCGCCGCTTCCTCGCCTTCGAGTTCGGCACCTTCTTCGCCACCGGCGACTGCGCCAGCGACGGCACCGCCACCGATAGAGCGGTTCATCGGCTCGGGGAAGTCGGTCTCTGCGACGGTCGCCGCACGGCGCTCGAGGACCTCCTGCGTGATGTCGGCGGTCGGCTCCCAGCCGGTGCCCTTCGAGAAGTGCAGGGCGACGGCGAGGAGTACCAGGACCAATCCGGCCCCGACACCCACCAGACTGATGACTGCCATAAGGGCGGATATGGAGGGAGGGGTTAAGGAAATTGTGATTATGGCGGCGGCCTCGGGCGGCTGATTTCACGGTGCAGACGGTATGTTCGAGAGATTCCCAAAATGTCGAGGGGTGTTTTTCGTTTGTGTCCGGGTGAGCGGCTCGAACTGCCGAACGTCACCGTCGTGAGCGACTCGCCGGTTATTCGTCTTTCCGGGCGACTTCGTGGCGGCCGAAACCGTAGCGAAGTCGGTTGGCGAGTCGTCGCGAGAACCGGTCGTCGGCGCGGGAGCCGAAGCGCTCGGCGAGCGACTGGCAGATGAGTGGAACGGGAACTTCCTGTTCGAGTGCTTCCTGAACCGTCCACGTACCCGTCGAGCCACCGGCGATGTGGTCGTCAACGTCGCCGAGGTCGGTCCCTTCCTCGCGGAACGCCTCTTCGCAGAGTTCGAGGAGCCACGAGCGGATGACCGCGCCGTTGTTCCACGTACGGGCGACCGCTTCGAGGTCGAGGTCGTAGCGACCCTCGGCGAGCAGTTCGAAGCCTTCGCCGTAGGCCTGCATCAGCGCGTACTCGACGCCGTTGTGAACCATCTTCACGTAATGGCCGGAGCCTGCCTCGCCCATTCGGTCGTGACCGGCGGGACCGGTTGCGACCGCGTCGAAGACGGGCGTCATCTCGTCGTACGCCCACTGCGGGCCGCCAATCATGAGCGAGAAGCCGAGTTCGGCCCCGGCGGGACCGCCCGAGGTTCCACAGTCGAGATACGCAGCGGAACACGCCTCGGCGCGACGGACCGACTTCTCGAAGTGGGAGTTACCGCCGTCGACGACAACGTCGTCCCCGTCGAGGTGGGGGTCGAGGTCGTCGAGAGTTGCGTCCACCGCGTCACCCGCGGGGACCATGAGCCAGATTCGCTTGTCGTCGCCGAGTCGGTCGGCGAGGTCGGCGACGCTGTCTGCGGGTTCGGCACCCGCGTCGGCTGCTGCTGCGACTGCCTCTTCGGAGAGGTCGAACGCGACGACCTCGTGCCCGGCATCGAGCACTCGGTCGACTACGATGCGTCCCATCCGGCCGAGGCCGATGACGCCTAGTTGCATGGGTCGGAGTCGTCTGCGGGGGGAGGTAGTGGTTGTGGTTTGGCGCGTTGTCCGCGGACAGTGTTTCTGTCGGCGACGACAGACGCCGACGTTTTTATCGAACCGTACGAGTATCGCGTATGGACGAACGTATTCACGAACACGCCGCGGTGCTCGTCGATTGGAGCGCACAAATCGAGGCCGGAGACGATGTCGTCGTCTCGGTCGGAGAAGGTGCACACGACCTCGCGGTGGCCGTCGCGGAAGCACTCGGTGAACGCGGTGCGAACGTCGTCACGACCTACAACTCCGAGGAAGTACAGCGGGCGTATCTCCGCGCGCACGAGGGTGACTTCGAACTCCCCGAACACGAGTTGGCCCTCTACGAGGCCGCCGATTCGGTGCTCTTCCTCAGCGGGACGCGCAACACGGCTGCGACCGCCGACGTTCCCACCGAGACGCGACAGGCCTACGGCCGCGCCACGAACGAGGTTCGTGAGGCTCGCATGGACACCGACTGGGTGTCGACGGTTCACCCCACCCGTGCGCTGGCACAGCAGGCCGGCATGTCCTTCGAAGAGTACGCCGACTTCGTCTACGACGCGATTCTCCGCGATTGGGAGGCACTCGCCGACGAGATGGCGAACATGAAGGAAATTCTCGATTCCGGGTCGGAAGTCCGTATCGTCAAGGAGGACACCGACCTCACGATGTCTATTGAGGGTCGCACCGCGGTCAACTCCGCCGCGTCCGTCGTCTACGACTCGCACAATCTCCCGTCCGGCGAAGTGTTCACCGCCCCCGTCGAAGACGCGGTCGAGGGCGAGGCGTACTTCGACGTGCCGATGACGCTGGAGGGTCAGCGCGTCGAAAACGTTCACCTCACGTTCGAGGACGGCAAAGTTATCGACTTCTCCGCGGGCGCGGGCGAGGACGCGCTCGCTGGTATCCTCGACACCGATGAAGGCGCTCGTCGACTCGGCGAGCTCGGTATCGGGATGAACCGCGGCATCGACCGCTTTACCGACAGTATCCTCTTCGATGAGAAGATGGGAGACACCATCCACCTCGCCGTGGGCCGCGCCTACGGGTCCTGCCTTCCCGAAGGTGAGGACGGAAACCAGTCCGCCGTTCACGTGGACATGATTACCGACATGAGCGAAGAGTCGTTTATCGAAGTCGACGGTGAAGTCGTCCAACGAAACGGGACGTTCCGCTGGGAGGACGAATTCGACGACTGATACGACTGTGGGCGCTTGGTTATCCGCCACATTTTGAGACACTCATTTTCGATTGACATTTGTCTCTTGGTAGCTATGCACTTACTGAAGTGTCTCGGTCACCTCCTTCTATGGGATGACACGATTCGGCCGGACGAGACGACGATTCCTCCAGCTAGCGGGGAGTGGCACGGTAGTCGGCTTTGCTGGTTGTCTTGGTGGTGATGGGGAACAAGAGACGGAGACGGAAACAGAGACGACCACGACGACAGAAGAGGAAGAAGAGCACGAAGAAGAGCTTCCGGAAGGTGTCTCAGAAGAGGAGTTCGAGCAGGGGCCGGTTCCAGAGGAGTATCGAACCGCGCTTTCGCAGGACGACAGGGAGCGAGTTACCGACGAACTATTTCCTAAGGAAGACGTTAAATTCCAAGAGGCGAGCGACGCCATCGAAGCAGAACTGGCACAGGAGGGCCAGAACTGTGGAAACTGCGCGCAGTTCATCCGTGACAAGAACGGCGATGGCTTCGGTGCCTGTGCGAGGGTCGAAGGCTACATCGGTGCCGACGACTGGTGTTCTCTCTGGGAGCCAATCCCGGAGGAGGAAACGGCGACGGAGACAGAGACGGAGACGGAAACTGAAACTGAAACCGCGGGCGAAGGAGGAGAAGAAACCGAGGAGGAAGGTGGAGATACGTATTCGATGTGAGTTACCCCTCCGGCACGTCGATGTGTTTCAGGTTCCCGCCGCATCGAGGACAGACCTGCTCGTGAATTCCTTTCCCGGAGCGGTACCCGCACGAGATACACTCGAACCACGAGCGTTCGACCAGCGTCGTCGGTTCAGACTTTACTAACGCCTCCGTCCGTCGCTCGACTAATGCTTCAGTACGCCGCTCGACCAACTCCGCAGGCGGACGCTCGACCAGTTTGGTCGGCTTGGGTCCGACTAACTCCTCGGGTGGACGTTCGACTAACTCGGTTGGCTCGGGACCGACTAACTCCCTCGACTCCGCTTCGACGAGGTCTGTCGGCTCTCGCTTGTCGATGTCCTCGCTCATATCTCCAAGTATACTGTGTCGAAAGTTAACCTTTATCACAACACATGCTGTGCCGAAATACCCTCCAATTCGCCGGCTTCGCCCCGATTCGACAGGTCTGGTCCCGAGACGCGCTTTCGACGTACTTTTTATCCGCGACCGTTTTCATCCGCGCATGGCAGAATTCATGGTCGTCGTCGCCGACCCCGACTCCGGCGAGACCTACCAAGTCGACGTCGAAGGACAGGATGCAAACCGATTCCTCGGTCGCGACCTCGGTGACGAGGTCGACGGCGCCGCTGTCGGTATCGACGGCTTCACGCTCGAACTGACGGGTGGCTCCGACAAGGCCGGTCGCCCGATGCACCCCGACGTCCCCGGCGGTAACCTCAAGGAAATCCTCGCCGAGGACGGAATCGGCTACAAGCCCGCCCGCGACGGCGAGCGCAAGCGCGTCACCGTCCGTGGCCGCGAAATCTCCGAGGAAACGGTCCAGATCAACGCGAAGGTCGCCTCCGGTGAGGGCGACGTCGCCGCCGCCTTCGGCGAAGGCGACGACGAAGAAGCGGACGAATAACGCCGTCTCACTTCTCTCTTTCCCGTGCCAGAGCAACTGCCCTCCGACCATTCGTCGGTCCAGACGTTCCGCGCGAACATCGCGCGCAGCGGCGGCACTCGTCGTCCCTGTCTGCGCGTCCCCGATGACGTCATCGCCGAAGACGGCGACTTCGTTCGCCTCCATCTCGATGGAACCGCGTACCACGCTCGTCTCTCCGCCGACGCCTCGGGCCTCGTGATTCGCGGCGCGTACGACAACAAACGACTCGCGCGCACTCCCAACGACGGCGAGAACCGACTCGTCGAGTGGTGCCACGAGAACGACCGCAGCGACGGCGACGCTGTCGAACTCGACGAACTCGACGACGGTTATCAGTACGGCCTGCGCGTGCCGGGCGTCCGAACCGTCTACCGAATCACGGAGCGCCCGAACGACTCGCTTTCGAGCATCGCGGAAAAGTTCGGTCTCTCGGACGAGTAGCAGGTGGCCGCCGATTTTGCACGCCGCTCCCGACGCGGATACACGCCGCTTTTAGGGCGTGACACCCCTAGGCGGGGTATGAGCAAGGTAACGGAGTATCTCGCAGGCGAGCGCCTCGACGACGTGGCGCTCTTTCTCACCCACGAGTACCTCGACAGCCAGGGTAAACTCCCGAACATGGGCGTCGAAGTCGAAAACGGCTACATTCTCGTCGTCCCCGGTGACGACGGCCGACGCGCCTTCGCGGCCGGAACCGGCATGGATGCCATGGAGTTCGCCCAGACCGCCATGGGGAACGACGGCGATATCGCCGCCGACCTGAGCGGTGGTACCTGTCCCGACACAGCCACCGACGAAAATCACCAGGCGAAATTCATCTTCTCGTTCGCCGAGGCACAAAACGAAGACGTCGGCGGAATCTACGAGGAGGGCGACGTTATCCACGCCTACGCCAAGTGTAACTGCGGGACGACGTACTCCGACCGCTGGGTCGTCGACGAATAACGCACCGGAATTTTCCGCAGCGCGTCGCTATTCTTCCGTTTCGCTGTCGTCGCTGCCGTCGGTCTCTTGGCCGCTATCGGCGGCTTCGTCTTCGGCGGCTTCCGCCTCGGCCATCTCGGCGACGCGCCCGAAGGCGTTGAGAATGACGCGCCTCGTCGTCGCTCCCTGCGTCGTCCAGTGGGGGGCGTAGTCGGGCATGTCGTCGTAGATGCCGGGCTTGCCCCCTGCGGCCTTCGGGTGGCCACCGCCGTTGACGAGGTCGGCGACTTCGTGGCACCGCTCGAAGTCCTCAGACCCGCGGATGCTCGCGCTTCCGGCGGGCTTGACGATGACCGCCGCGTCAGCACCTTCTTCGCGGAGCGCGTCCGCGACTTCGTTCTGTGAACAGCGGCCGTAGGTGATGCCGACCGTCCAGTCACCGACTGACTTCGTGTCCGCCCGGTCGACGGCGGCCTCGATGAGATTCTCCTTTTCGACGCGGCGGTGGGCGATGTACTCCTCGACGACCGGCGGGAGGTCTGCGCCGTACGCACCAACGATGGCGACGTACTCCTCTTTCGAGGTCCAGTAGGCGTAGTCCGCGAGGTCCTGACTTCGCGGGTCTTCGTTCAGCCAGAGGTCGTGGTCGCGGGTGACTGCTGCGAGTTCGACGAATCGCTCGTCGAAGTCGTAGTCGAGTTCGCGAAGCGTCACGTCGGTCGAACACTCCTCGTCGGATTCGCCGACGACGAGGTCGACACCGGCCTCGCGGACCTGTTCGGCGACCTCGGGCTTCCACTGGTGGTGGTCGTACCAGTGAATCTCGCCCGCCATCTCGGCGAGGGCTTCGAGTTCTTCTTCGACGTACTCGTATTTATCCGGACAGAGGTCACAGACGAACACTTCGATGCCCTCTGGCGCGTAGTCGGCAACGCGCTGGAGGTCGTCTTCCAGTGAATACGGACTCGACCCGACGAGCGCGACCGACGATTTCGGGCGTTCTTCTTCCTCGTCGTCGGCTTCGGCTGCTTCTTCGTCCTCCGCTTCCTCGTCTTCGCTCAGACGCTCCTCGATTCGTTCTTCGAAGTCTTCTACGTCGAGGGCGGCGTCGTATCGCTCGCGAGCGAGTGCGACACAGCCGAGTCCGTCGGCGTCGGTGTCGGTGACGACCGCAACTGCGGCGTCTTCGAGTTTTTCTTTCGCGCGTTCTTCGGCACGTTCTTCGTCGAACGAGTCGGGGTAGAAGAATCCGGCACCCGGGAGAACGGATTTTCGGGGGAGAGAAAGCTGAGAACTGTCGATAAGCTCGTCGTCCATACAGGTGAGTCGGACGCGACGGGGAAAACTCCTCCCGATTCCGTCCTGCCCACCTTGCGACTCAGACTGTCTCTTCGTCGAGCAGTGAGTCCGTCGTTCCCGCTTCGAGTTGTCGCACCGTCAGCACCGGTACGGGACAGGTCCGGACGACTCGCTCCGCGACGCTCCCGATGAGAAAGCGGTTTTCGCCGTGCCGCCCACGGGTTCCCATGGCGACCACGTCGGCATCGACCTCGCGTGCGTAGTTCGAAATCTCGCCGGCAGGGCGACCTTCACGGACGGCGACGGTTACGTCGCGGTCAGTCTCGGCCCGGACTTCCGCTATTGCTTCCTCCCCGCGCTCGCGGAGTGCCTCGCGCATCTCATCGCGGAGTCGCTCCGGAGACGTCTCGACGTCTCCGGCGTCGACGACGTACAGCGCGTGAACCGATGCGTCGAAGCGCTCGGCGAGGTCGACGGCGACGCGGACCGCCCGGCGAACGCTTGCCGAACCGTCGGTGGCGATGACGATGGTGTCGAACATGTCCACGGGTTCACGGTGCGGCGTCATAAAACCAATCTGGGCCGGCCACAGACCGGGATGGTGGGGTGACTTTTTTGTCGTCCCCCAACGGAGGTGGGGACATGTCACCGCGCCCGCTCTCTGTTGACCTCGTTCTCGTGCCGGTTGACCAAAGCGAGGAGGCGACGCGTGCGGCGGAGTACGCCACCGCCATCGCGGCGGAATACGACGCCGCGGTCCACGCCGTCCACGTCCTCGGCGAGGACGTTGTCCGTGCCATAGAGCAGGGCGTCGTCGACCAAGATGCCGTCGCCGAGGACAGTAAGGTCGTCACTGATACAGTTTCGAATATCGCCCGCGATGCCGATGTCTCTATCACCACTTCGGTCGCCTACGGCTTCTCGCCGACGAGCAAACTCCGACATCCGGGAAGCGTCGTCCTCGATACCGCCGAAGAACTCGACGCCGACTTCGTGGTCGTCCCGCGGGAACCCGTCTCCGGCGACCCCGGCGAAGTGCTCGCGAAGGCCGCCGAGTACGTCCTTCTCTACGCCAGCCAGCCCGTTCTCTCGGTCTAAGTCACTCGTTACGCGTCTTCGCCCGGTTCGGTGAGACGGATGGTCATCTCTAACTCGAAGCTCTCGGTGTCGCTCGTCTCGAACCCGACAGTCTTGTAGAGACCCACCGCGGCACGGTTCCATCGTTCGACGGTGAGCCACACCTTTTCGACGTCGGACTCGCGGCCGTGGCCCAGAAGCGCCTTGATGAGTCGCGTGCCGATACCGGCGCGCTGGTACGTCTGGTGGACGAAGATTGCGAGTTCGTAGGCGTCGCCGTCGGGAACGAGCGTCGCGTGGCCGGCAACTTCGTCGCCGTTCCACGCGATGACGTTCAGACAGTCGTCGTCGAGGATGTTGTCCAACCAGTCGCGGATGCGGTCCTCGCGTCCCGGCGGGATTCCCTGTGCTCGGTCCGAGGGGTCGAACGCGTCGTACATCTCGACGAGCGCTTCTAACTCCTCGTCCGTGCCGTCGTAGGCCCGAATCTCGATGATTCGGTCTTCCTTGTCGGCAAACGACAGTGGTGGTGCCTCGTACGGGTCGGCGACGGCGTTGGAGTACGTTCGAGGGCTCATCGTACTAGGGTCACAGTCACGTGGGAGTTGAGGAGGACGAACTCCGCGATGTTCCCAATCTGAATCTTGCCCATCGGACTCGTCTCACCGCCGCCGAGGACGAGTTGTTCGAACCCTTCGTTCTCGGCGAGGTCCACGAGTGCGCTTCCGGGGTC
>NZ_JBZRPK010000424.1:0-4492 GCF_058382125.1 Haloferax sp. s1 | reverse complement strand
CAATCGACCTCGGCGAGGTGGCCGTCACCGATGCCTTCGACCTCGACGCCGGTATCGTGATTCACGCGGCGGCGATGCCGCATTACGGCGATGGACAAGCGACTACCGAGAGTATCCGAGATGCGACGCGAAACGCGCTCGAAGCCGCTGACGACCGCGGCTGTGAGTCGCTCGTCATCCCCGCCTTAGGCTGTGGCGTCGCCGGATTCGACCTCGAAGACGGTGCGCGAATCATCTGCGAGACGATTCGCGAGTTCGGCCCGGATTCGCTTCGTGACGTTCGGTTCATCGCTTACAGCGACGACGAGTTCGGGGTACTCTCGCGTGTTGTAGACGAGACTGGTTGAAGGAAGGAAGAATACGACTGGTGAATTGAGGCGTCGATTTACGTCGCTCGGACACCTCGGTTTCGTATGGTCTCCCCACGGCTCGACGACCCGGTCGACATCGGCGGAGTCACCCTCGGGAACCGGCTCTATCGCGCACCGGTACTCGAATGTGCGGGAACCGGCCCGGATGCACCCGAGCGCCTCGCCGCCGAACTCGAACCCGCTGCGCGGGCTGGGGTGGGACTCATCTGTCAGGGTGCGACAATCGTCCGCGAGACCGGTGGCTGCGCCGCGCCGGGGATGACTCGCGTCGCCGACCCCGACTTCGTCGCGTCGTTGGAGACCGTAACCGACGCCATCCACGACCACGGCGCAGCTATCGCCATTCAGTTGGAACACGGCGGCCTCCGGAGCATGGAGACGTGGCACGCCGAATACCGGCGCGAGCATCCGAACCTTCGGCAACTCGCGGTTTCGCGTCCGCCACGACTCCTCCGCCTCCTCGACCGTCTCGGCTTTCTCGACTACGATGCGCACGTCTTGACGACCGAGGAAGTGTACGACCTCGCGGCCGACTTCGGTCGCTCCGCGGCGATGGCGGTCGATGCTGGCTACGACATCGTCCACCTCGCCGGGGCGAACATGGGAATCATCCACCAGTTCCTCTCGCCGTTCTACAACCGCCGGGAAGACGAGTTCGGTGACGGCGTTCGGTTCCTCGAAGTCGTCGCCGACGAGGTTCGAACACGGGCGGGGGACGTGCCGTTGATGACCAAGGTCCCGGCCGAGACGGCTGCACCGCCCGGAATCCGCCGCCATCTGACTGCAGATGCCGCCGTCGATATATGCCGCCGATTGGACGACGCTGGCTACGATGCGCTCGTCCCGGTTTCCGGGTCGGTGTTCTGGGATGCGAGTATCGTCCGTGGGTCGTTTCCCGCCCGCTCGTGGCACGACGACCGGTTCCGGGAGGGCTACGCCGAGGCGTTCGGCGGTCCGATTCGGGCGCGCCTCGTCGAACTCGGCAATCGAATCGAGGTGGCGTGGTACGACTTCGACCCGGCGTGGAACGCGGCGCTGTGCCGTCGCGTCCGCGACGTCGTTTCGGTCCCGGTCCTCTGCGAGGGCGGGATTCGCGAGCGCGGAGAGATGGACCGACTGCTCGGCGATGCCTGTGACGCCGCCGGAATGGCACGGCCGTTCTACGCGGAACCGGAACTTCCCGCGCGACTGCTCGGAACCGACACCTCGGAGGAGACGCGAGCAGTCTGCGAGAGTTGCAACAACTGTGCGGTCCCGCAGGTGACCGGCGCGACCGGCGTCTGCCGCACCCCGTCAGTGTTGGCCCGAGCGGGAACCCTCAGAAAGGAGGGAGTATACGTTAGTGACCCCGAAAACGCTGGCGAAAACAACGGTGACCCGGTGGGTTAATAAGGTTCTCGTCGGAGAGTCAGGATAATGGCGCGCGACCGGTCCGCGGTGGAGTCAGCCGAACTAACGGCGGTGCTCGACGCGCTCGACGACGCGGACGCACGAGCCATCATCAGAGGACTCGAAGAACCTATGACGGCCAGTGAAATCTCAGAAACGTGTGACATTCCGCTTTCGACGACGTACCGGAAGTTGGACCTACTGACCGACGCGGCGCTCCTCTCCGAGGGGACGCAAATTCGGGCGGACGGCCATCACGCGACGACCTACGAGGTCGCGTTCGACGAAGTCCGAATCGGTCTCAACGACGACCGAGACTTCGATGTCGCCGTCGGTCGCCCCGAACGGACGCCGGACGAACGAATCGCGGATATCTGGACGCAGGTCCGGAAGGAGACGTAATATGGTACACACTGCATCACCGACAATCGCGACGTTTATTATCATCGTCAAGACGGGGATTCTCGTCCTCGGCGGTCTCATCACCTACTTCAGTTTCAAGGCGTACCGAAACACCGGGTCGCCGGCGCTCCGAGCCTTAGCGCTCGGATTCGGCGTTATTACCACCGGTGCATTGCTTGCCGGTGCATCTGACGTGCTTCTGTCCGTCGACCTCGCGACAGGGGTTCTTATCGACTCGATACTGACGTTCATCGGCTTTGCAGTCATCACCTACTCGCTCTACGTCGAGTAGCCAGTGGCTGTGTCCGCATTGGGCACGAATACAGACCGAGTTGCGTCGCTCGCTCGTGCTAACGTCAGTTGGGAGCGACGACACACCGCTGTTTCACCTGATTCTCTCCGCCATCTGTTCGTCTTTTACCACTCATCCACCGTTTTCGTCAATGCGATTGTGACGCATCTCCGCGATTACTATTGTCTCATTTCTGCAAAACTGTTATTAGCTTCCAGCCGATACCGATAGGTATGTCCGACGATGAACTGAGCGAAATCAGGAAGCAAAAGCGCGAACAGCTCGAATCCAAAATGCGCGGTGATGGCGGCACTACTGCCGGTGAAACCGGCCAAGCACCCAGTGAGACAATCCATGTAAACGGCATGGACGAACTGAATGAGACTGTCTCGACGTACGACGTGGTTCTCGTCGACTTCTACGCGGACTGGTGTGGTCCATGCAAGATGCTCGAACCGACTGTCGAGCAACTCGCAGAGAACACCGACGCGGCGGTTGCGAAAGTCGACATTGACCAAAATCAAGAACTCGCCGCCCAGTATCAGGTTCGCGGCGTTCCGACGCTGATTCTCTTCGCTGGTGGCGACCCCGCCGAGCAAATCGTCGGCGTCCGCGGCTACGACGACCTGAAGGGGCTTATCGACTCGCAGCTCGCGTAGACGGTACTGTTAGCACCTGAAGCCCCGCCACCCGAGTAGTATTTTCGAAACCGCCTCTCGGTCCGAGGGGCACACCCTGAACCCTTCTTGCCCAGTACTCCCTGAGTCCTCTCGGACCAGCAGTACCCCCTGGTACCCTTCGTCTCAGTCGCATTCCCCGATGCACGACGTTCTCACACGCGGGGTCTGCTTATGATTCTCAAGACCTAATCTTTGCTATGAAATTAATCGCTGAATCTATCGACATCGGAACTCGTTCGCCGACAGTCCTTCTGAACGAGGCTGATGCGGCGGAACTGGGGGTGCATGCACTCGAACGCATCCAACTGCAACGCGACGGTCGGACGACGATTGGAATCGTGGAGTTAACTGACGAACTCATCTCTGAGGGCACGCTCGGCGTCACACGTCGCCTCGGACACATCGACGGGCCAGTCGAGGTGTCGGTCGCACCGCAACCGAACTCGGTGTACTACATCCGCAAGAAACTCGACGACATCGAACTCGAACACCGTGAACTCGAGCGTATCGTCCGGGATATCTACGAGGAGCGACTCGCCGATATCGAACTCGGTGCGTACGTCTCCGCCATCTACACGAACGGGCTTTCGATGGAAGAGACTATGCACCTCACATCGTGTATGGCGAATATCGGCGAGACCATCTCGTGGAACGACTCCATCATCGCCGACAAGCACTCTATCGGCGGTGTTGCGGGGAATCGTGTCACGCCGATACTCGTCTCCATCATCGCCGCTGCGGGTGTGAAGATTCCCAAAACCTCGTCCCGGGCAGTCACCTCGGCATCCGGAACCGCAGATACGATGGAAGTCTTCTGTGACGTGGAGTTCTCCATCGAAGAGATTCGGGAAATCGTCAAAGAGACTGGTGGCTGTCTCGTCTGGGGCGGCGCGGTGAATCTCTCTCCGGTTGACGACCAAATCATCCGGGCTGAGACCCCGCTTTCTCTCGACCCGAAGGGACAACTCATCGCCTCCGTGCTCTCGAAAAAGAAGAGCGCCGGGTCGACCCACGCGGTTATCGATATCCCCTACGGCGAGGGAGCAAAGGTCGAAAGCCTCGCCGAGGCGCGCGAGCTCGCCGAGGACTTCAACCGCGTGAGCGAGCACCTCGGAATGACTATCGAGTGCGCCATTACGAGTGGCTCCGCCCCGGTCGGCAGAGGAATCGGCCCGGTCCTCGAAGCGCGAGAAGTCCTCGCCACGCTCGACGGAGAGGGACCGAACGACTTACGGGTAAAAGCGATTCGGCTCGCAGACCTGTTGTTCGAATCCGTCGGTGTCGACGCTGACGCCACCGAGATACTCGATTCGGGGGCGGCACAGGAGACATTCCGTGAAATACTCGCCGCACAGAAC
>NZ_JBZRPK010000425.1:0-4506 GCF_058382125.1 Haloferax sp. s1 | reverse complement strand
GTCCTGTGCAGCGTCCGGGATGGCGTCGTAGCCTTCCTCGGCGACTTCGGCCCAGTCGACTTCCGGCCACGGTTCGAACTCCTTTAGGACGGGTTCGCATTCGGCCCAGCGTTCGGTCGTCGCGGGCATGGTCAGGCGCTCTTCGCCGTCGAGTTCGTAGGCGTGGCCGACCTTGATTTCGTCCAGTCCGGCGAGCACGTCGAGGTGGTTGACGGCGATGCCGGTGAAGCCGCTTGCGCGCGCGGCGTGGCGGAGCATCGGGATGTCGAGCCAGCCGATACGGCGCGGGCGACCGGTGACGGTACCGAACTCGCCGCCTTTCTCGCGGATGAAGTCGGCGAGTTCCTCGTCGTGGTCGTTGTCTTTCAGTTCGGTCGGCATCGGTCCCTCGCCAACGCGCGAGAGATACGCCTTGACGATGCCGACGACTTCACCCTGTCCGACGACGGTCGGTCCGAGACCGGAGCCGGTGGACGCACCGCCTGCCGTCGGGTTCGAGGAGGTCACGTACGGGTAGCTCCCGTGGTCGATGTCGATGAGCGTTCCCTGTGCGCCCTCGAACATCACGTTCTCACCGGATTCGCGCCGGTCGGCGAGGAAGTCGCCGCAGTTGACCGTCATGTCGTCTTCGCGGGGGCGCCGGCCGACCTGGGTGTCCTCGTCGACGGGTGCTTCGATATCACACTCGTCGCCTGCTTCGAGACCGTACCCGTCTTCGATGGGCGCTCGCTTCTGCGGAACGACGTACTCCAGTCGCTGGCGGAGTACCTGGGGGTCCAAGGGGTCGCCGACGGGGATCCCGCGGCGGCCCACCTTGTCCTCGTAGGTGGGGCCGATGCCGCGTCCGGTCGTGCCGACGGTCAGGTCCGAGTCGGCCTTCGCTTCCTCCTCGATGTTGTCGAGGCGGCGGTGATACGGCATAATCACGTGCGCGCGCTTTGCGAGGCGCACGTCGGGGTCGAGACCCTGCTCACGGAGGTCGTCAATTTCGGAAAAGAGCGTCCGGGGATTGATGACACAGCCGTTTCCGAGCACGCCGACCTTGCCGCGGACGGCCCCGCTCGGGACGAGCGAAAGCTTGTACTCCTCGCCGTCTTCGACGACCGTGTGTCCGGCGTTGTCGCCGCCTTGGTATCGAACGACGATATCAGCGTCGCCGCCCCAGAGGTCGACGAGCGCGCCTTTGCCCTCGTCGCCGAGTTGCGAACCGACGATGGTAACAGTCATACGTCGGCCGTTCCCCGCGCCGCACTAAACAGATTACGGTCGCGCCCGGAAACAGACTCACGTTCGTGCATATGTTGTTAATTGATAGGACCAATACTGCCATAAACACGCATTAACGTGACGACGGATAACACAACGGTTAATTAGTGCCCTCGACAAGGTCGGGCTATCTCATTATTCGCCGTCTCGGAGGGTAAGGCTTAAAGCCTACCAAGAAGAGTTAACAAATGGCATGATAGACCGACTTGAGAAAGAAGTTGATATGTTGGAGCGCCATCTGCAGGTTCTGAAGATGGTCATCGAGAGTGAGCCGATTGGCATCGTCAAGATGTCCAACGAGACGGGTTATCCGCACCACAAAGTTCGGTATTCCCTTCGCGTTCTCGAAGAAGAGAACCTTATCGAGCCCTCCAGCCAGGGTGCGATTACGACCGAGCGGACACAGGAATTCGTCGACGAACTTGACGACAAGCTCGACGAGATTGTCAACAAGCTCGAATCGATGAAAATCGAAGAAGCGGCTGAAGTCGAAAACTAATCTCCGATACGCGCGGTCGTTCTATCCTGTTTCGTACGACGAGTCTCACCGGGCACGTCTTCGATCCGGCCGCGTTAGCTACATCTCTCTTCGTCGCGTATGCAGCGTACCCTCGGTGAGAGTCGTCTCCGTGTCTCACGTCGAGACGGGACGTTGTGCGTGCGCGTCGCTCGCATTCTGACCCTCCTCGGGACCGCTTCGAATCGAAGTGAGCCGCTCGGCAACTCGCTCCGGTTCGTCGACGAATGCGAGCGAATGGCAGTAAAAACGGTACGGCTCCGTCTCCGCAGCATCGTCCGTCCGGTCGAGTGCGACCGTCGCTGCGTCCGTCGCCGGCGGACTGTCGAACAGCGCCCTCTCGGCGGTCGCGTCACGGATAGCGTCGAGCGGAACGCACCACTGGACGGCGTCGAGGCGGCGGTCGTAGGCGACGAGTTCGTCGTCGGACAATCGGTATTCGAGCGCGCCGAACGCCAGTTCAAAGTGAACGACGCCGATGAGTGCGACGACGCCGAAGTACGCGCCGAGCGTCGCCACGGTCGCCGCACCGAGAAGCGGGAGCGACGTGATTCTCCAGACCTCGTGACCGACGAGCGGGACGCCGACCAACAGCACGACTGCGATGGCGTACTGTCCTTCGACCCGACGAAAACTGCTCGCGGCGTTGCCGAACGGCAGGAGGCTGTCCACCGCGCCCGCGAGCCGGACGGCGCGTCGGTTCGGCCGAATCGTCGAGCACGGTTCGCCGCTCGGAAGCGAGGAGACCGTCGACGACGCCGAGTCAGTCGTATTCGCGGACGACCGAGTCGATTCCGTCGCCCCAGCCGCGTCGCCAAACGAGCGAATGTCGCGGACCGTTCGCCCGACAACGACGAGCCCCGCAACGAGCGTCAGGAGGTCACCCACTTCGGGACCCGTCGCGTGCAGGGCGGTGAGGAACCACAGCGGGACCCAGTACAGCATCCACAACCCGAAACGCCACCGCGGTGCGACGGCCCCTGCGGTCGGCCACTCCGAGCGCGCGTGGTTCCGAACGAGGAGTCCGTGTTTCGCGGCGGAAGCGAGCGTACCCGCGGCGAGAATCAGCGGCGTTGGTCGCGACCAGAACTCGTCGAACACCGGCGACGAGACGACTTTCGACGACACCCCGACGGCCGCCACCGGGATAAAAAAGAACAGCGAGAGGAAGACGACGTTCACGAAGGGCCGCACGTTGTGGAGCGACACCGGTGGCAGCCGGTCGGCCACGGTGACGGACCCGACTTTCGCCGAGAAGAAGCGGAAAAACCCCTGCTCGTACGGCGACAGCGTCGAGTTCCCGCCTTCTGGCGCGGGAGCGGCCCCGGTCGGCGAAACCGTCTCCCGAGGCGCGGCGAACAACGTCTGGCACGTCCGCCGAACCAGCGACGTGGTCAGGTCGAGCCAGGAGAGGACGACGACCGCGTACAGCGGGTGCGAGGACGTGACGACGGCTGCCACCGCGACGAGTCCGCCCCCGAGTACAGCGAGATACGACGACGGAGACCGCTTCACTGGTCGCCACTCCGGACCGTTCGATTTTAATAATACTGATAAGATACGAAACCGACTCAGTTCGAGGCAGACTCAGGTGTTGTCCCCGAACGTCACGGTGCGGCGACGACCCAGTCAGAATTTGGAGGTGCGGCGAATTCGCCGGTGTGGTTCTACAAGTCGGGCACGTTCAGGTGGAACTCGCCGCTTCGTGCTTCGACCAGACAGAGGTGGTACCCCTGCTTGCGCGAGAGTTTGACGAAGCTCTTGCGCTTCGACCGACTCAGGAGACCGCCGCCGGTTTCGGCGGTGGCCGCTTCGAGGGCTTCGGGTTCGAAGAAGCTCTTCGTGACCACGAACGCCGACCCGAGCGTCTCTTTCGCGTCGGCGACAGCCTTCGAATCCTTGATGAGTTGCGTGACCATCGGCTGGGTGGCCGGGTCGCGAGAGTCGTTGAGGTTCGCGACGAACAGCGGTTCTCCCATCTGGTCGCGGACGATAACGTCGAACTGTCGCGGCTCCGTCTCGCCCTCGCCGATTGGAACTGAGACGGTCCCGTAGAGTTCGATACGGTCGGCTTTCGGAATCGAGTCGAAGACGCCGGCGAGGCTCGACCGGTTGTCCGTTTCGCCGATTTCGTAGAGTAAGTCAGTGACAACCCACTTGGCGAAGCCGTATTCGGGTGTCTCGTGGAGGAACTCCTCGTACGGTTGCCCTTCGATGCCGAGTCCTTCGGTGTCGAACGTCGTGTGGTGTTCGAGACGGAGGTTCTCGACGACCTCCTCGCGGCTTGCCTGTCCGGCGTGTGCCTTCTCCAGTGTCGCCTCTCCTTTCCGGGCGTAGCGGACGAACAGGTTCGTTCCCCGTAGCGCCTCGTCGGGCGACATCGACCGGTCCGCCGACTTGATGCCGGCTTCTTCCAGCTCGGCTCGAAGCCGGTCGACCTCGGATTCGAGTTCGGCCACGCGGTCTTCGAGTTCTTCCGCACGGGCGCGGTGTTCATCGCGCTCGTTCCGAAGCGCGTCGCGTTCGGATTCGAGTCGGTCGCGTTCGGACTCCAGCGCGGACAGTTTCTCCTTCACCGGGTTCGCCTCTTTGGGGTCGACCGCGTTGGGTTGTCCTTGCTCGGTACTCGTTTGCTCGGACGTCCGCTTCCGCTGTTTCGGCTGCTTCGACTCCTGCTTTTGCGGTGGTCGCGGCCGGGTCGCCTGCTTCGTGAATTGTTTCCC
>NZ_JBZRPK010000426.1:0-4522 GCF_058382125.1 Haloferax sp. s1 | reverse complement strand
TGTCGGCTCGGAGATGTGTATAAGAGACAGTATCTGGACACTTCTTCTGTGTTACAAGCACGTTATCGAAGAATCCTCAATAAGTTCTCAAACGCAGCAGATGCTCGCAAAGAAGGTGTTTGATTCGTATTTAGAACTCGCGGGGAGCCATACTAATCTATCCGACCAATATTACATTGCGATGCGTGCATTCTTTGTCGAGAACACACCTACAAACCCAGTCGCAGGATCGGGGTTTAGCCAGTTCCAGGGGGAGGTAGTGTCCGATCTGCATCACTACGATACTGTGTCAATACATAGCCGTTCAAAAAGAGGTGCATACAAGGATCTATATTACAGACTGAATTAACCCACTAGTCCTGCATTTGTCTACTAAAGACGCAAATTGTGGGGCTATCAGTCTCGAAATTTCAAGATCCCACCCACGCATTAGATGGTATTACGCGACGCTCTACCGGTGCAGTGATTTGGTCAGTGTGAATACTAACAGAGCCACGAACAGTGCGCCAGCGAGGCCTTCTGACGCCGTAATTACCCTGATAGCTGGATCGCTAACAGTTGGTGGAGAGAGCACGAAGGTAGTGAAAACCTCGGCACTGAACAGAAGATACGCCAGAGGCTCCAGAAGAGAAGCAGTTAGCGAAAGATCAACAACGGGAACAGTAACAGACCACCCGAGTGCCGGGTTAAAGCTATAGTTCAAGGGTGTATCAATCAGCGAGTAGAGCCCCGCGTAACCGAGTATTACCAGCACGGCTATATTGAGCAATCGCCGTGAACTCTCTCCATATTTACATAGCAAATCGAGACATAGGTTTGACACTGCATTGTACAGACTTGCAGTTCGATTAATCAGTCCGCCGTTTGTCGCCTCATCCCAATGCCGTCGGCGTCTGTTCAGTTTCTCCTTGATGAAGAATTCGGCAGCAGCAGTGTCGTCGCCGTCCTGTCTTGCAGCTACTCTTGCATTTACGAATTGCTGTTCGCTCTCTTGCCCTGTGTATGTTTTCTCGCGTGGAGTTCGCATCAGATCCCAGTCAATATCCTCAAGGAACATCCGATGGGAATCGAAGCCGAAGCCCTCGAACTCTGTATTACCAAAGTAGAGGTTTACCACTGGATTCACTCCTTCAAGACCAAACAATCCAACATCGCCGAGAGTCGTGCGTTCAACCGTGACGTTAGGGTTGCTATCCTCAATGAAGCGAATCTCACCACGATGTACTATTGATTCATCCAGTCCAATTACGCCGCTACCAATGGTCATCGCCTGAACCTGTAAATCATCAAACTCGGCATGCTGGAGACAGATACTGGATGCATAGGACACGGGTTTTAGCAGAAGTGCACCATCAACGATGATCTCATTCATGTTCAGATCCCAGTTAGTTCCGACAGGCGAATTGAGGAGGTGGAGGTTCTTCGATCGTATTTCGGCCTGCTCAGCGCCTAGGTCCGGCAACCCTTCGGAAGCCATGTGACTCTCGAATCCTCTGCGCTTAAATTGGAGACGGGACAGTTCATGACCATGGAAAACTGCGTTACCAAAGTTTACTGAATCATGGAAATGGCACTCCTCGAAAGTTGCGTAGCCGAAAGTCGATTCCGTAAAGTCAATAGTCCGGTAGAACTCTGACAGCCTGAAATTCCCGAAATATCGAAATATAGTGTTTGAGAAACTGAGAGTCGTATTTGCTTCAATATCGTCGAAGTGAGCACCGAGATTGAAGCTGCAGCCGGAGAAGCGACCGAATTCGTGGTATGTTGTTCCTGAGAAATTAGCTGTACAGTCGAATTGAGTTGCGTTCGTAGCAGAAGATAAATCTGCATCCCAATCGGTGTCGCGGTCCTCCCGAATCTCGCGTTCTGGTTGGGAGAATAATGAGATGTCTTTGAACACAGATGATCCGAATTCTGCCTCCTCACTAATCGTACAACCGAGGATTTGCACTTGGTCACTGAATGTCGCACTCCGAAAGAGGCATCGTCGAATGTCGCACCCTGACAGAGTGAGATGAGAATGATAGGTGCGGTCGTCGCCAGCAAGTGTGCCAAGGCTACAATTCCCGATAGTAATTTCGGCCTCAACCTGCCGCTCAGGGAGCACCAGCGTCTCTATTCGAACATTTTTCAGGGTAACAACATCGAGATGACTTGTATCAATCTGGGACAAGTCGATTGTGTCGACCCCAGTATTGAAGAGAACAATTACCCCATGAGAACGAACCATCTCCTGGATAAGTTCGTGGAAGTCTGATTGAGAAATCCCTCGGTTCGCTCGCTCAAGCAGAGGAAGATGGAAGAGACACTTGTCAGTCCCCGCTGACGCGGGGTAGGGACAAGAGATGGCCCCATCTTGAGTTGTAGCCGAGCATTGGGACTTGGTCATTTGGTGAAGACTGAGTGACTAGGGAACATATTAATACCTCATCGACTGCCTGTTGCTGAAAGAGTGAGTCGAAGGAATCAGGTATCGCTACTGGCATCGTTTTTCCTCCGCAATAGTATACTGATATCTCGAGACAATCGAAGACCTAAGTGTCATTCGTCATCGCTCTCTTGTAGTCGGGTACTACCGTAACTCAAGCACTATGTTCTGAGTTACAACCCATCTGAGCCGGATTTCGTACTCGATAGCGTTTATTTGCCCCTCAATGGGTGAGGGGTTCGCTGTACTGGCGGGTTCCCTGAATACGGTGAGAACGATGGCAACCAGAGACATCTACGAAACTGGCTTCGACGAAGACGTCCAAGCTGAGTCGAGCGCGAACCAATGCCCCGAGTGCGACGGCCGGGTCACGACGAACGCGGTCGAAACGGCCTGCGAGGACTGTGGGCTGGTCATCGACGAACAGCGTATCGATCACGGGCCGGAGTGGCGTACGTACGACGACGAGGAGCACGAGCGAACGGGCGCTCCACTCACTGCCGCTCGCCACGATCGCGGCCTGTCGACGGAAATCGGTCGCGGGACCGACGCGAAGGGGAATGAGATCTCTGGGCAGAAGCGGCGGCGACTCGCGCGGATGCGCCGTGAGCAGACACGTGGTCGCTGGCGGTCGAAGGCGGAACGGAATCTCGCACACGGGTTGGGCGAGGTGCGTCGGTTGGCGAGTGCGCTCGAACTCTCCGATTCGGTCCGTGACCAGGCGTGCCAGCTCTTCCGGAGCGCCCAGAACGAGGATCTGCTTCGTGGCAGATCCATCGAGGCCATCGCCGCGGCCAGCGTCTACGGGGCCTGCCGGTGCAACGGCCTCTCGCGGTTAGTGGACGACGTCAGCGAGATGGCCCGCGTGGCAGAGTCACGGGTCACGAACGCGTACAAGACGCTGAACGAAGAGCTGGGCCTCCCCGGTGAGCCCGTCTCCCCCAGCATGTTCGTGCCGCGCCTCGCTTCGGACCTCAAGTGTCCGGACGAGATCCGACAGCGGGCCCGAATGCTCGCGGAGCAGGCCGAGGAGCGCGGCGTCACGACGGGCGTCCATCCGGCCGGGTTCGCCGCGGCCTGTCTCTACAAGGCCGGTCGCGAAGAAGGCCGATGGCTGACGCAAAGTGACGTCGCCGAGTCCGGGAACGTCACGCCAACGACTGTCCGGACGCATCACCAGACACTAGAGGAACAAGTGGCCCGACAACGCCCCTGTACAAATACGGCCGTTAGATAATTTTCTCAGGAAACTATTTGTTTCTCGGCCGTGTAGCACCCAGTATGACCGAGACGTGGGACGACGTCAACGAACAGGTCAAGGCGGACTGGAAAGACGACACGACGCCATTCGAGCGGGTGTACGAAGTCGTTGAACAGACCCACGACGGGCAGTCGGCAGCCGAGATCGGCGAGCGGGCCCTCGTGAGCGAGCCGACAGCGCGTCGCCACTGCAAGTCGCTCGTGAACACGGGCTTCGCCGAGACGGAACAGGAGGGCCAAACGACGCTGTACAAGCGCAACAGTGATCGGGTGTTGATGTCCCGGATCCGCGAGCTACGTGAGGAAGTCACTCGACCGGAGTTGCTGGACAGTATCCAGGAGATGAAAGCCGAGATCCGGCGCTACGAGGATCGCTACGATGTGGTCTCACCCGAGGAACTCGCCCAGCAACTCGACGCCGACGAGACAGCGGGCTGGGACGATCTCACCGCGTGGCGAACGACGCGACAGAATCTCGCCGTCGCGCAAGCAGCACTCGCGTACGACGAGGCCAGCCACCAGCTCGCTGTATGAGCGACGACGACCGCGCCGGCGAGTTCGGGCCGATCTATCTGCCGGCACTCCAGCGGATTCGTGACCTCTGGCTCGACCTCGAACCGCTCGTCGACGACACGGCGTACGACGACGTCGTCGCCCCCACGGAACTGCAGATCAGTCTCAGCGATGGGCTCGGCGACGCCGAGCGCGCTCGGCTCGATATCCAGTGGAGCGAACTGGGGATGTATTCGTTTCATTACGTCGATAGCGACGACGTCAATTGGCGCTTCGATCGCCACCCGAATACACACTCCCCCGAGATCCATTTCCACCCGC
>NZ_JBZRPK010000427.1:0-4539 GCF_058382125.1 Haloferax sp. s1 | reverse complement strand
CCAAATCACACAGCATACACAGTTTGAACTGGACGAGTGGTTCAGGATGCAAGGATGCAGTGCAGTAGGACGCTATTTGTCGTCAGCCATCTTGAGGTCGTCCATGACCTGACAGAAAGTAAGCGCCGTATAGACGCTCATGACTGTAAGAGCAATAAACAGATGAGGTAGCGAGCCAACCACAGGAAGGTTGAGACCCGAACCGCCGATAAGAAGAGCACTCATCCCAGAGACAGCAAGGTAGTATGTTCCCCACGGACGGCCAGTGGTGGAAGTATCGTCGTCGGTATCGTCTTCCGGTTTCTCAAGGTACTTGATGAGTTCGTCTGCGAGTAGATTCTTCTTGACGATGCCTCGGCTTTGGTTATACTCAATAACACCCTGTTCGTCTAGCTTCGGCAGGTGTGCTTGATACAGAGCGATGTACACACGCTGGCGCTGGTCGGACATAAGCGCCTGCACCGTCGTATCGTGTTCCCACGCAGCGACTTGTTCTGCGATATCTCGCATTTGAACTGAGCCTTCACAGTCACGCAAGTATTTGAGCACGTTTCGACGGCGTTCATTCTGAAGAAGATGGTATATCTCGTCCTTTCCGAGTTCTTGTTTCTGCTCGTCCGTGGTCACTTGTTGGTCGATGAGCGAATTGTCAGGACTGTTGACCTGGGTGGACATTCTCGCTCCAACCGTTATTTCGACCCCAAATAAATCGCGGACTTCGTTCCGGATAGTCCGAACTGTTGTGAACCGTTTAGCACATCACTAAGGGAATCCCATCAGTTTAGCAACTGTTTCAGGCGGTTTAACCACACATAATCAGCAGACATCACGATTGTCTGATTTCAAACATATGTCTGACAGAGAGGTCGAGAGCCTCACTGAAGTTCACCCATGTACGGTCATGAAGTAAGAAACACCCAACGACCAACAACCATCTCACCTCGCTCCGGCAACCACCTCACGCGTGCTATCAGTGTCAGACTGGGCCTCCTCATCGAGCGCTTTCGTCAACTCCAGCACTCGGAGCCCCTGCTCTCCGTCGACGACCGGTTTTGAACCCGTCTTCGCGGCGTTAGCGAACGACCGAAGCTCACTCATCAGAGGTTCGGCCTGATCGACGTTCAGCGTCTCGACGAGATTCTTATGACGGTGACGGACGGGCGACCCACCGTCGATATGCGTGGGAACCGACGAACGGTGAATCTCGATATTCTGGTCGATGTAGTCCACCTTCACTCGGCACTCTGCCGCAGAGATGGTGAGAGTTCTGACTTTCTCTTGGGTGACGCGACTCGTCGTGAGCGACGCCGTCACCCCGGAATCGAACCGGAGGTTCGCGTTGGCGTAACGGCAGTCGGGCGTTCCGACCGCGTTATACGAATCGACTTCGCTGTCGACAATATCCAAGACGATATCGAGGTCGTGAATCATCAGGTCCATGATGACCGTGTCGTCGATGGCACGGTCAATCGGCGGACCGAGTCGTTCAGTCGAGATGCCGCGGATTGTGAGTTCACCGGCGAAATCACGGAGGACCTGTACTGCGGGGTTGAACCGTTCGATATGCCCGACCTGCAATACGAGGTTACGGTTATCTGCAATATCGATGAGTTCCTGTCCATTAGCAGGGTCGTCGACAAACGGCTTCTCGACGAGGACGTGAACGTCCGATTCGAGTGCACGCTTGGCGTTCTGATAATGGAACTGCGTCGGGACGGCGACCGAAACGACATCCGCCGTGTCGAGGAGGTCTTCCATCGAACAAGCGGTTGTCTCGTAGTTGTCGGCCACGGCTTCAGCACGGTCATTGTCGACATCGAAGACGCCGACGAGATTCGTCTCCGACAGTTCGTCGTACACGCGAGCGTGGTTTTGGCCCATGCTTCCAACGCCGATGACACCGGCGTTCACGGTATTGTTAGTCATTGGTCACCTCCATCGTGGAACGAGAAGCGTCTGCGGGCGGAGTGATAGTTACCTCATCCCGGAGAACGGTCCCAACCCGTTCGATTTGATCCGTACTGAGGGCAGGGTGGACTGGAATCGAAAGCGCCTGCTCGGAAACCTGTTCTGCGACGGGCACACTCGCGTCTACGTCGTCGTAGGCAGGTTGGTTGTGGATACAGCGCGGATAATAGATTCCGTACCCGACACCGTATTCGTCGAGTTGTTCAGTCACTGAATCGCGGTTATCCACGCGAATCGTGTACTGGTGGTAGGAGTGCTGGTAGCCATCGGGAACCGTCGGTGTGACAGCCGCCGTCTCCGCAAGGAACTCATCGAGACGTGCCGCATTTTCACGGCGAGCCTCGACGAACCCGGGAAGTCGGTCGAGCTGAGACCGACCCATGGCGGCGGCGATGCTCGTCATTCGGAAGTTGTGGCCGAGCGAGACGTGCCGGTAGCCGTCGGACTCGCGGCCGTGGTTGATGAAACTTGCCGCACGTGCTGCGATGTCTTCGTCGTCGGTAGTGACCATACCACCTTCGCCGGTGGTCATGTTCTTCGTCGGGTAGAACGAGAAGCTCGCAACATCACCAAGCGAACCGACCGGCGTGTCGAAGTACATCGCACCGTGTGCCTGTGCCGCGTCCTCGACGATAGTCACGTCGTACTCATCAGCGATGGTACGGAGTCTGTCCATCGGGGCTGGCAGGCCGTAGAGGTGGACAACGACCATTGCCTCAACGTCGCCATCGAGGGATTCGAGTGTCTCCTCGACGTGGTCAGGGTCAACGTTGAATGTGTCAGGGTCGATGTCCGCGAACACCGGTTCCGCTCCCGTAAAGCGAATTGCGTTCGCCGTTGCAACAAACGAGAAGGGTGTCGTGAGGACCCTGTCGCCGGGACCGACGCCAACGGCTTCGAGAGCCGTGTGTAGCGCAGTGGTTCCGTTCGACGTGGCGACGCCGTGGTCAGCGCCGCAGTATTCCGTGAATTCAGCTTCGAACTCACGAACTTCGGGACCGTCTGCAATCATTCCCGACTCAACGACCGACTCGATACGCGTGAGCTCTTCGTCGCCGAGAATCGGATTGGCGATGTGGATGTCTTCGCTCATCGGTCACTCTCATCGACGATGTTCGATTTCATCGCGTCACAGTAGGACAACGGCTTGTCATCGGCCTGGGTTCGGTGTGTACCTCTCATAGTAGTCGTGCGGTCCAAATGCCGCTGTATGAGGGCAGACGCTATCACTGCATTATTATGAGTCAGATAAGCTATCTCAAACACGAACTAGGTTGATTCCGACCGCTCACGGGGGTGAGACACCCGGGTTTTATTTTTATAGGTTCCGTAGCGGCACGTGTCAATGGCACCATCGTGGGGGCCGAGTGGTCCAGGCGACACTGGAGAAGACGCTGGTCCAACACTCGACGACAGACCTGGTCTCGGTGGCGTTACCGAGACACGGCGCCGCAACACCATCGTTTCATTGGTCAACAACCGCCATCAGTCACCATACACAATTGGCGAACTGACTGTCGACCTCGCAGCGTGGTTCCGAGACGAGACCGATGGGATGGTCCCCACCGACGAGGAGATTCATAGTATCCTCTATGATTTTGACCTTCCTCATCTCGACTCGACGAACCAAGTGGTATTCGACCGAGAGACAGGCTGCGTCTGCTCGATGAACACGAGCGACCGAACCGCAGGGAAGACGTTCGACGAAGAGACGGCCGAAACTAAATGCACTACTGAGACAGCCACCAACGGAGACGGGGGCTCCGAGGTGGATATATTGAACACAGAGCGTGTTCAGTTGTCGGTAAAACAACTGGTGAACTTCAGCGTCTTGCTCTTCGGGGTGATGTGTACCGCCATTACCGCATCGAGTTCGAGTCCCTTCGATACGCCCTGTACACTTGTTCCTGCAGTGCTTGTCGTCTGTTTTTTCGGCTACCGCGGAGCCACTTACTAGTGGCACCATTTGAAACCCGCCGATGGCACACTTAAGACAGAACGTTCCACGAGCGGGCCGTATAACAGTTGCACCCCCGCTTATGGCACCAGTAAATGTGAACTAACTACCATATAAGGAAATGGTGAAAAAGCCAACAAATTATCATGAATGACTCAGAGATAACTGCGCGTATCGACCCACAAGCCGATAGTCCCGGGAGGAAAGAATAAGCCCATGTTCACAGGACAGTTCGTCCCCGTGAGCGCCGTGTTCGTCGGGCTTGCCGTGGTCACGTCGGGACTGGGGCACGCGAGTCAAATCAGCCTCTCACTGGTGTGGGCGCGACGGTTCGTTTTCCTCTTTCTACTCTGTGGGACGATAACCCTCACGCTCTGATAGTCCGCCGTAGTGTTCGAGACGGCCGCGTTCGTGTCGGTCACATTTGCGGCCAACCATCGAACCACATTGTTACGCGTTGGGGTTAGCATCAACCAGGGAATACACGGTAGGTGACGTAGAACGAAGTCGAGAAAGCGAACGGTTCGCGTGTCCCGCAGTCACGTCTCGCGGTTCTGTGGGAGGACGACACATTTTCCGGGGCCGAGTCGATGTCGTTCGATGCGACCCTGTGT
>NZ_JBZRPK010000428.1:0-4553 GCF_058382125.1 Haloferax sp. s1 | reverse complement strand
AGAACCTGGGACTCGTCTAAACGACCGATCACTCTGACGGCGGGAGCGAATCAGTTGTCGACTTAGTTTCTCGGTTATTCGACCCACGAGCGACGGCTTCAACAGGGGTCGGCACGCTTCCTCCCTTCCTCCACGGTGAGATGCTTCTACGCGCATCGAAACAACTCGTCTATCGAGGCGAAACGTTTTGTCTCGGGACGAACACATCCGGACGATGCGCACGAAGCGCGCCCTCAGGGTGGGCGACGCTGCCGCCACCGGACGCGCCGACGAGAGCGTGGCCCTCGTCGTCACATCGCCGCCGTATCCCATGATAGAGATGTGGGATAGTCTCTTTTCGGCCCGCGACGAGGCAGTTTCTGACGCACTCGATTCGGGTGACGGCGACGCCGCATTCGAGGCAATGCACGAGCAACTCGACGCCGTCTGGGACGAAGTCGAGCGCGTCCTCGCGCCCGGGGGCATCGCGTGTGTGAACGTCGGCGATGCGACCCGAAGCCTCGGTGGGTCGTTCCAGCAGTATCCCAACCACGCTCGCGTCCTGACGGCTCTCTCTGAGCGCGGATTGACACCGCTGCCGGACGCTATCTGGCGAAAGCCGACGAATCGCCTGACCAAGTTCATGGGGTCGGGGACGCTGCCGCCGAATGCCTACGTCACGCTCGAACACGAGTACGTTCTCGTCGTGCGCAAAGGGGACTCGCGGTCGTTCCCGCCGGGCGACGAGATGCGCTACGAGAGCGCCTTCTTCTGGGAGGAACGCAACCAGTGGTTCTCCGACCTCTGGGAGTTCACCGGCACCGACCAAGAACTCGACTCGGGAACGAGGGAACGCTCGGCGGCGTTCCCGGTCGAACTCCCGCTTCGTCTGATTCGGATGTACTCCATCTACGGCGATACCGTGTTCGACCCCTTCGCCGGAACGGGCACGACGACGCTCGCAGCGATGCTCGCGGGGCGAGATTCGGTCGGGTACGACCTCGATTCCGAACTCATCTCAGCCTTCGAAGACCGACTCGATGGTATCGAATCCCGGTCGCGCACAGAGGTCGAGCACCGACTCGATGCTCATCGGTCGTTCGTCGCAGACCGGGACGAACGGCCGGGTCACGACGCCGAATACTACGACTTCCCCGTCGTGACGAAACAGGAGCGAAATATCCGCCTCTACGCTGTCTCGTCAGTCACGCGGTCGGCGGCCGACGAAGACCGACAGTTCGTCGTCGAGCACGAACCAGTTGATGCTACCTCGGACGCCCCCAAAGACGCACAGATGACCGACTGACGGCCGAGCACCAGCCGTCAGAGACCCAAGCGAACCCATTGCGGACACGGACACCGATTTAGGACCGCGCAACGCAGGACGCATATGGACCTCTCGTTCGACTCGTTCGTCCTTGCGGCGAGCACTGCAGACCTCGGCGACGAACCCACCGCCCGAGACGTCGCAGACGCCGTCGAGTTCCGAATGGACCTCGCAGATAACCCGCTCGACGGTCTCGACGACTACGACGGGGAACTCCCGATTCTCGCGACCAACCGCGCCGACTGGGAGGGCGGCGAAGCCGACGGCGACGAGGTCGACCGTCTCGACGCGCTCGTCGCGGCCGCCGAGAGTGACGCCGTCGCCGCGGTGGACATCGAACTCGATAGCCTGCGTAGCGAGGTCGGTGTCGACGCCGCCGCTCGTGCGCGCGCCGCGGGCGCGACAATCGTTGCGTCCGTTCATGATTTCGAGCGGACGCCCGCGCGGTCGGAACTGACGCGACTGCTCCACGAAGCCGCGACGCTCGGCGACGTGGGAAAACTCGCCGTCACGGCCCAGACGAACGCCGACGCGCTTCGACTCCTCGACGTGACGCACACTGCAACGGAGTGGGGCGACACGGTGGCCACGATGGCGATGGGCGAGGCCGGACGGCACACACGCGCTGTTTCACCGGTGTACGGCTCGAAAATCGGATATGCACCCGTCGAACCCGCAGACGCCACAGCACCGGGTCAATACGGTGCTCAGACGCTCCGGTCACTCGTCGACGACCTGTCGAGCAATCCAGACGTTTAAGACTACGGGCGACGAGGCCAACGCACGATGCCCGATGCTCGTCGTCGCGCGTTCGTCGCCGCCCTCGTCGGAGTCGTTGGTGCGTCTCTCGGTATCGCCGGCGCAGGGCACGTCTACCTCCGAGAGTGGCGACGCGCGCTCGCGTGGTTCACGTTTGTAATCGGTGCTGTACTCGTCCTCCTTTCGACAGTTACCGACCCTGCGTCCGTGGGGTCGCTCTCGACGATAGAGTCTGTAAGTGCACTCCCGACAACGGTGATCGTTCCCGTCGTCGGACTGTTGTTCCTGAGCGCACTCGACGCCTATCGCGTCGGGATGCGCAGTCGAGGCCGCAACGCTAACGGCCAGCCGACCTGCCCGGTCTGCAGAGGCGAACTCGACCAACAACTCGATTTCTGTCCGTGGTGTGCGACGGAACTCGAGTGGTACACGGTCGAAGAGTGAAAAACGAATCGTCGCTCGAAACGAGAGACGGACCTACTTCTCGATAATGCTCTCTTCGACGGCCTCGCCGAAGTGTCGAGCGGTGTCTTCGTAGTAGATAAGCATCTCATCGCCCGGTTCGAGGTCCGTAACCGCGGTGCGACCCTCGCGCGTGTGGACCTTGATGGTCTCTGCGTTCTGCAGGAGGGTAGTGACTCTGTCACCCTCGTAATCGGCGGAGATGCGGAACATCGGTCGCTTTTCTATCTTGACGCGGCCCACGATGGCCTCGCGGGTGCGACCCTTCGTATCGACGACCTGCACTTCGTCGCCGCTTTCGAGTTCCGAGAGGTAGGTCGTTCCGCCGTTGGGTGTTCGTGCGTAGGCGTGGACTGCGCCTGCATTGACTCTAAATGGCCGGGAGGCGACGTAGGGAGACTCGGCGGTTTCGGCGTGGACGAAGAAGAGACCGCGAGACATCGACCCGACGAGCATCCCCTCTTCGTGGTCCATGAGCGAGCCGGTATCGACGCAGACGCGGTCGGCCATGCCCGTCCGCTCGACTTCCTGGACTTCCGCCCAGACGAGGTCGAGCGATTCGCGTTCGGCCTCGTCTCGAATCTCGACTGTTTTGCGAATCTCATCAGGGTCGTCGCTGTCGAGGAGGACGCCGTCGGAACCGATTTCGAGCGTCTCGAAGGCCGCCTTGGCCTCTTCGGCGCTCGTCACACCAGCGATGAGGTCGGTCTCCTCGCCGATACGTGCGATGAGGTTTTCGAGTGGGATGATAGTCCAGTCCTCGCCGACGACGATAGTGTGGTCGCCGTCGCGGGCGGCCTCCTCGGCGAACGCTTCGTAGTCCTTGCTCAGGATGCGAACGTACGACCCGTTTGCGAGGTCGTCGCTGCGGCGGAGCGTCGTCAAGTCGGCAGACCCGGAGAAATCGGAGGGGAGGTCGACGGTGGCGTCGCCTTCGCCGTCCTTGCCGACGATGTAGGCGTCGGCGAGCGCCTCCGCCTCGTCGTCTTCCTCTGCTTCCATCACGTGAACATCAGCATCGCTGCGGAATGCGGCAATCTTGACGTCGCCGAGTTCGCGCACCTGCTCGACATCGTCCTCGTCGACGAGAACCCAGTCGACACCGGCTTCGAGACCCGACGTGATGCGTCGCTTCCGCGTCTCCCAGTCGCCGACCGTGTCGTCGGCTTTGAGCCAGACGCTTCGTGTCATTATCGACTTCACTCGGTCGTCAGGCTTGAACGTGGCGAATGAATCAACGGACGGCGGATGGAGAAGGAGGTTGTGGTATCACCGATAGTGGCCAATTCTATATCGCAGTATATGATTTATCACATCGTCTTCGGACAGTTTTGCGTCGAATCGACGGACTGCGGCGGACGTCTTCGCTGACGGGAGGGTCGGCGGAAAATCGGATACTCGAGATTGAAATTTACCTCGACAAGTGACAGTCGGTACAAGCCGAAACGGTGACCCCCGTTCGACCCGAGTTGTGGCCGCGTTCGATTCCTCGATTCAGGCTGTCGAACGATTTACACGACCGACGACCCCTGTCCTGAGCGCGATTCTCATCGTTTTGCGGGCTCGGTGCGTATCGGTGGGGAGATGGCGGACGCTGAGCGGACACCAGGTCTTCGGCGTCCAACCGGGGGGTTCAAGTGGTGAAGACGCCCTTCCGTCGGCGTCGAACTCTGTATCTGTCGTGCGAGTGAGTCTGCGAATGTCGGTACACCGAAGCGGCACGGCTATCACGCAGACGGTCGACGCCTGACATCGCTCACTTGACCGCCCGAGTGACCCGCGGAAGCTCTCGCCGTCAACATTTCTGGCAGAAATCTGTGGTATCGTCATCGGGTGGGACTCAGTCTATTGGAGTAGGCACCCTAAGTAGGAGTAATCAGTCACATCTGATTCTGTCGTCGGTGACGCGGGATACGGGGTACAACATCGACTATCCTCCGAATCTCATTTCGAGAGCGTTGGACGACGAGAGCCGTGCGCATGTGCGGTCTCTCGTTTCCCCACGACGCTTCGGAACACGTCTCGT
>NZ_JBZRPK010000429.1:0-4557 GCF_058382125.1 Haloferax sp. s1 | reverse complement strand
CGGGTTTGACCGGCATCGGCGCTTCGACCGGGTTGACGCCCTCGAAGTCCTCCGAAAGGTGGATGATGTTTTCGAGACGGTCGATGATGCGTTCTTCGCCGAGGTGACGCATGTCGAGGTGGACGTACTCGTCTTCGATGCCGCGACCTTCGTTGACCTCGGTCAACTCGGCCCGCGCGACGACGTCACGAGAGGCGAGTTCGCCGAGGTTGTTCGCGTAGCCGTACTCGAACATGAAGCGCTCGCCGTCCTCGTTGTAGAGAATGCCACCCTCACCGCGAACACCCTCGGTGATGAGGACACCGGTCGAGGGGAGCGTGGTCGGGTGGAACTGGATGAACTCCATGTCCTCCATCGGCACGCCAGCGCGGTAGGCCATCGCGACGCCGTCGCCGGTGTTGGCGACTGCGTTCGTCGTGTGGTCGTAGACCTGACCGAGACCGCCGGTTGCGAGGATGACGCCGTTGCGAGCGCTGAAGCCTTCGACCGTGCCGGTCTGGACGTCGTAGGCGACGATACCGTGACAGGTCCGGTCTTCGGGGTTCTCCTCGTCGGAGACGGCGAGCCGCGTTACGTGCCACTCGTCGTAGACCTTGATGCCGCGCTTGACGAGTTGCTCGTACATCGTGTGGAGCAACTGGTGGCCGGTCTCTGCACCCGCGTAGGTGGTTCGCGGGAACGAGAGGCCGCCGAACGGGCGCTGACTGACGCGGCCGTCGTCGTCACGGGAGAACGCCATTCCCCAGTGTTCGAGTTTGATGGTCTCTTTCGGACTGTCCTTACAGAGGGTCTCGGCCGCCGGTGCGTCGGCGAGATAGTCCGAGCCCTTCATCGTGTCGTACGCGTGGTCCTCCCACGAGTCGCCTTCGCGGAGTGCGGCGTTGATACCACCCTCCGCCGCGCCCGTGTGACTTCGGACCGGATGGAGCTTCGACACGATGGCCACGTCGGCTCCTTCCTCGTGTGCCGCAATCGCCGCGCGCAGGCCCGCCCCGCCCGCGCCGACTACGATAACGTCGTGTTCGTACATGGTGTGTTTGAGTGTGTCGTAGGGTTGGTCGAACTTCAGGGTTTCACCAGAAAGTTCACCAGAACTTCAGGTTGTTTTTGATCGCTTCGCGCTTGAGTTCCTGGATGTGCTCGGTGAGGGGGATATCCTTCGGGCACACCTCCGTACAGGAGAACTGCGTCTGGCAACGCCAGACACCGTGTTCCTGTTCGAGGATTTCGAGACGACGCTGTTTCATGTCCTCGCCCTCGCGTTCGTCCATCGCAAAGCGGTAGGCCTTGTTGATGGCCGCGGGTCCGAGGTACTCGTTGTCGCCAGCGGCGATGTTACACGAGGACATACACGCGCTACACCAGATGCAACGCGTGGACATCTTGACCTTCTCGCGGTTCTCGCGCGTCTGACGCTGCTCTTCGAGTTCGCCGTCCGGAAGCGAGTTCGTCTGGAAGTACGGCTCGACCGCTTCCATCTGGTCGTAGAAGTGCTCCATGTCGACGACGAGGTCTTTGACCACGTCGGCGTGCGGGAGCGGTTCGACGCGAACGGGTTCCGAGAGGTCCGAAAGCTGCGTCTTACAGCCGAGTCGCTGCGACCCGTTGACGAACAGCGCGTCGGACCCACAGATTGCCTGCCGACAGGAGTGTCGGAAGGTAAGCGACGAATCGTAGTGGTCACGCGCCCACATGAGCGCGTCCAAAATCGTCATCCCCTGCTTGTACGGGACGTAGAAGTCGTCGAAGCGGGGTTCCTGTTTGTCCGGCACCTCGGGGTCGTAGCGGAAGACCTTGAGGTGGTACGTGTCGTCCGCAGCGCGCGCTTTCTCGGCCGCTTCGGCCTCGCGCTGCTCTTGGACTCGCTCCGCACGCTCGCGCTTTTTCGCGTCGCGCTTCTGTTTTCCGGCAGGGACCGTCTCAGCGGACGATTCGTCTTCGACTTGGTCGGGAACTTGCGTACTCATGGTTAGATGGGGACACCTCCGGCCCACGCGAGTGCGGTACGGACGCCCTGCACGATGAGGACGACACTCGCGAAGCCGAGAATCGCCTTGACCGCCGTCTTACGGGTGCCTGAGAGGCCCTGATTGACGAGGGCGTTGTAGACGCCGTTGACCCCGTGGAACGTCGCGGTGACGAGAAACAGAATCATCAGCGAGAAGTACGTCAACTCCTGCATTCGCAACCGCGACATCGCGAAGGTGACTTCGTCGGCGTGGTTGACGAAGTGCAGTAGGAAGAAGTGGAATGCCAATACGACGACGAGGAACGCGGCGGTAAGGCGTTGCCACAGCCACCGACGTCCGCCAGGCTCGAAAGACGTGTATCGTTCTGCCATTAGATGCTCACTCCTGCGAGGAAGGTTGGAACGCTCGCAACGACGATGACACCCGTCAAGATGAGGGACGCGTAGAAGCTCTTGTCCTGTGCTTCCAGCCCGACGCCCAGGTCGACGAACAACAGACGCAGCCCGTTGAGGATGTGGAACACCGCCACGGCGAGCAGCCCAACTTCGAGGATACGCACGACGAGTAGGCTCTCCAGCGCCTGAATCGTGTTCGTGTACGCCGGCTTGGTCGTGAGGGCCGTCGACAACACGGCGATGTGGGTAAAGAGGTACCCCACAAGTACCCAGCCGGTGAACTTGTGGAATATCCAGGCCCACATGCCAGCCGAGAACTCCCGCCATCGGCTGAAGTCCTCAATGAGGCCCCGATTGTAAGACTGACTCATGCTCTTGTGAGGGTCGGGACGGGGAGGGTATAGAACTTACGTGTATGATGTTTCATCAAGGTTGGCAAAAATCGCCGGACGCCGGGTTCCTAACCCTACGTCGTACCCACTCAACCCGGTGTTTCGAACGAGGTGGACTGCTCGCGCTCGACGACGCGTCGAACCTTGTCTTTCAGTTCGACGAGGTGGCAAATCGGATTGCCGGGGTAGACGACCGGGTTTTCGAGAACACCGACGAGAACCCCCGTGAAGGGAGCTACGACGGTGACGTTGTCGTCTTTGAATGGGTTGGTAATCGTGCAGATACGGTCGCCCTCGTGGACGAGTGCGCCGCGGTCGTGATGCATGTCGACGATGCCGCCCGCGTCGGCACGGAGCCACGTTTTCTCGTTTTCGTCGGAGATGACGGTCCGCCACCCCGGCCAGTTGACGGTCGAGGTTTCACGAAGCCCGTACTCGGCGAAGACGCTCTCGACGCCAGCCAGCGCCTCGTCGATGAGTTCACGTTGGAACCGGTGGGCTTCGCCCATCTCGACAGTGATTGCAGGTGTCCCGCTCTTAGCCGCCTCAGTTCGGAGCATTCCGTCTGACCCTGAACTGTCGATGATGACGTGCGATCCGAACGCTTTTGCGAGGCGGGCGACGGCATCGTCCGACATGTCGGCGCGGACGTGGAGCATGTTGGTTCGCCCCCGCGTCGACGTGTGGAAGTCGATGCCGAAGTCGCAGGGTTCGATGAAGTTCTGGTAGATGCGGTGTGCCATTCGCTTCGCCCCGGTCGACGTTTCCGACCCCGGGAACGACCGGTTCAGGTCGCGGTCGTAGATTGGGAGATATCGCTGTTGGGCGAGGAATCCGGGAACGTTCAACACCGGCATGCAGACGAGTGTCCCGGCGAGGTCAGAAAGGTCCCACTCGTAGGCCACTTCACGAACGACTTCGATGCCGTTCAGTTCGTCGCCGTGGGCAGCAGCAGAGAGGAAGACGGTCGGCCCCGCTTGCTCCCCGTTGATGATGGTAACAGGGATTCGAACCGGGTCACCGAGATACGTCTCCGAGATGCCGTACCGGATATCTTGTGTTTCACCCGGCTCGACCTTCCCCCCGTTGTAGGTGAAGGCCTCGTTGTCGGCCATGTGAACCGATGGGGCTGCCGGGGTTATAAACAGTCACCCGACTGCGAGGACCCTCCGCGTCGAAGTATGGCACCGCATCATCACTGAATCACAGACATTCACCTCGACTAAGCCATACTCGCGTAGACGCACGTTTCAACCGTCATAGCTTTGAAAGTCGCCTCGCATCAAGGTAGTATGTCCACCACAAACGACACGGTACGCGTCGGAGTGCTTTCCCTGCACAACAGCAAGGAGACGAAGGCAATCCTCAACGCGGTCGAAGACCTCGGCCACGAACCAGTCTGGCTTCGCCGCGAAAACGCGGCGGTCAGCATCGAAGACGGCGAGGTGACAGTCGAACCTGAGGTGGACATCATTGCGAATCGACTGCTCCTGTCGAACACAGAAGAGCCTGCGGAGTTGCTCGGCCTCGCGACGACGTTCAACCGCATCCGACCGATGCTTAACGAGCCTGATGCAGTGCTCGCGGCGATTCACAAGTTCGCTACGGCCGCGACGCTCGCCAACTGGAACATCAAGGTCCCCGACGCCCTACTCGCGCTCTCGAACGACCGACTGAACCAGGACCGAGAGCGCTTCGGCGAGGTGGGCGTCTACAAGTCCGCAATCGGTACGCACGGTGGTGGGACATGGAAAGTAGACCTGACCGAACCCGTGAACCCGAAGGTGGGCAATCGACAGG
>NZ_JBZRPK010000431.1:0-4564 GCF_058382125.1 Haloferax sp. s1 | reverse complement strand
GGCCCTCTAATTCCCCGGCGATTCGGCCCTCTAATTCCCCGGCGATTCGGCCCTCTAATTCCCCGGCGATTCGGCCCTCCAATTCCCCAACGATTCGCCCTTCCTCTTCTCTCCGAACTGACGGAGGTTTTTATTTGATGACGACACACCACGACTCGTGACAGACGGGACATCTCGCGCGGCGGCCATCGACGAAGCGGAGCGTGTGCTTCAGGAGGAACACGACCGACTGCTGACCGTCGTCAGGCAGTGTGCGGATGCGGTCGCCGCCAAGTGGGACGGCGATTCGGTGTCGGACCGCGACCGAGTTGTCCCGCCGTTCGGCCGCGCGCTCGACGGGTCCGGCGCGCTCTCCCGACTCCCACGCGCCCTCGCCAATGCAGTGACAGCGACCGGCCGACCGATGGCCGCGCCGCCAGTCGCCGGCCCGCCGTACGTCGTCGTAACCGGCGAAGGCGTCGTCTTACGCGCCACCGTCGGCGACGAACGATTGGTGATTCTCCTTCGGACGTTCGAAGTCGACGACGGGGGTGATGGTGATGAGGGTGACGACGAAATCAGCGAAGAGAACACGAGCGAGAGCAATCGCTATCGCAGAATCGACGGTCTCTCCCTCGAAATCGAGATTCGCTGAGTCGCTTTTGTCTGGCGCTCGTCCCGAGTTACATCTGGTAGCGGCGCACGTCGTCCCGCGGCGGGGCTTGCGTCTGGCCCGTCATCTCCTCGTAGGTCATCCCGGCGAGGTATTCGTCGTAGGTCACGTCGTAGCCCTGTCGGAGGTGGAAGTCGAGTTGGCCGCGGTCGAGTTCCGACTGGAACAGCGCGTGGATTGCCCGGCGGACGAGTTCGTCCGTATCCTCGGGGTCGAACAGCGCGACGAGCATGGCGAGTTCGTGTCGCGTCTCGCGGTCGAGCGACACGTCGAGGTCGGTACCGAGGTCGCTGTACGCGGATTCCACGTCGTCTGTGAGGTCGTCGAGTGTCATTGCCCGCCGATGGGGTCGTCACGGGGATACACGTTTCGACCGACGTCTCCTTGTTCGATTCGCGTGCCCGCCTTTCAGTCGCCGGTCCCCTACAGAAGACACTTACTGGTAATTCGACAATTTATCAGTATGTCTCCGGAACTCTCCCGACGCGCCCTCCTCGGCGGTCTCGCGGCCGGTTCGACCCTTCTTTCGGGCTGTCTGGGCGGTTTTCTCGGCAGTAGCTGTACGTCCAGTTACTCGCTCGAAGCGACGGCGGTCACCGACCCCGAACTGGTCGATATCGTGACCGAAGACTTCCACGAGCACGCTGAGACAGTATCGCGCCTCGTCGCAACTGCGGCCAGCGAGGGCGCGGCCACGTACAGTACGTACCACTCCATTCCGCTCGATTCGGGCGACTACGTCGAACACGACGGCGCGTACTATCGGGTCGAACGCGAGCGAACCGAGACGCGAGAACGCACCGCCCGCGAGGTCAGCATCGAGTACGACCGAAACGAATCCCCACCCGAGGTCGGGGCGACGGTCTTCAAGTTCGATGAACTCCCAGAAGCCGACCGCGAGGCGTTTCTCGCCGCGTACCCGAGCAAGGATTTCGAGAACGGCGACGGCCCACGAGGGTTTTCAATTGGCGGATACGGACACGTCTATCCGGCCGGTGCTGACTCTCAACTCATCGACGCCGGACCCGTCTGGATACGGTACGAGGGGCGGCCGTTCAAGGTCACCGTCGGGGAGACACGGACCGTCGAAGAAGAGACGTTCAGATACACGCTCGAACAGGTCGGCGAAGACAGGGCGGCGTTCGCCGCGTTCGTTCACGAAGAAGTCGTCGTTCCGCTCGACGACCTCTCCGACGCCGAACGTGCGGTGTTCGAGCGCGCAATCGACGAGGGGGTAGACGAGTGCGAACCGCTTTCCGACGACTTCGCCGCGCTCAAAGAGCGGCTAAACGAGATCTCTGAGAATAGAGCGGCCAGCTACGGTGACCAACTCGTGGAGTACGAGGGAACTACGTACGAAGTGGAACTCATGCACGCAGTCGTCTGATGGCCGCTCGGCATCGCCACGGCTAAACGCCGCCCGTCCTAAGCCGGGGCGATGAGTGACGCGGCGTCCGAACTCCCCTCCGAACTCGACCGCGAGGCAGTCCAGACCGCGCTAATCGAGTGGTACGAGGACGACCATCGGGATTTCCCGTGGCGGCGCACCGACGACCCCTACGAGATTCTCGTCTCCGAAGTGATGAGCCAGCAGACCCAACTCGGGCGCGTAGTCGACGCGTGGGAAGCCTTCCTCGACGAGTGGCCCACTCCGGAAGACCTCGCAGAGGCCGACAGAGCCGACGTGGTCGGCTTCTGGACGAGCCACCGACTTGGCTACAACAACCGGGCGAAGTACCTCCACGAGGCGGCCCGACAGGTGGTCGAAGACCACGACGGCGACTTCCCGCGGACACCCGACGGCCTCTCGGAACTCATGGGCGTCGGCCCGTACACCGCCAACGCCGTGGCCTCGTTCGCGTTCAACAACGGCGACGCTGTGGTCGACACCAACGTCAAGCGCGTTCTCCACCGCGCCTTCGCCGTCCCCGATGACGACGCGGCCTTCGAGACCGCCGCTTCGGAACTCATGCCCGACGGCGAGTCCCGCGTCTGGAACAACGCTATCATGGAGTTGGGTGGCGTGGCCTGTGAGAAAACGCCGACGTGCGACGAATCCGGGTGTCCGTGGCGACAGTTCTGTCACGCCTACGAGACCGGCGATTTCACCGCTCCCGACGTGCCGACACAGCCGAGTTTCGAGGGAAGTAGGCGGCAATTTCGGGGGCGAGTCGTTCGGATTCTCGGCGAGTACGACGAACTCGGATTGGACGAGTTAGGTCCACGGGTTCGTGTCGATTACGGCGGCGATACCGGCGAGTCGTGGCTTCGTGACCTTGTTGACGACCTTTCTTCGGACGGACTGGTCGATATCAACGAATCCGACGACGAAATTCGTGTTTCGCTGGCGAAGTGAGGCCGCTCCGCCAACGATATCCACTCCCGCTGACGGGTCGACGCTGTTTTTACCTCCGTACTGATGATACTCGGTATGGCTCAGCCACACATTGTCGCCCTCTGCGGCAGTCTCCGCGATGGTAGTTACACTCGGTTGGCACTGGAACACGCCCTCGCCGGTGCATCTGAGGCCGGTGGGACGACCGAACTCGTCGACCTCCGCGAGCTCGACCTTCCGACGTTAAACCCCGACTACGACGAGCAGGGTGACTCCGCCGAACTCACCCGTATCATCGACGAAGCGGACGCCGTGATTCTCGGAACGCCGGTCTACCACGGGTCGTACTCGGGCGTCCTCAAGAACGCACTCGACCACTGCGGGTTCGACGAGTTCGGCGACAAGACGGTCGGTCTCCTCGCCGTCGCCGGTGGGTCGTTCCCCGTCACCGCGCTCGAACATCTCCGCTCCGTCTGCCGGGCGCTAAATGCGTGGGTCCTTCCCCATCAAGCCGCGATTCCGAGCGTGTCTTCGGCGTTCGAAGACGGTGTGCTCGTTGATGACGACCTCCGCGAACGCGTGGAGCGACTCGGCCGCGACGCCGTCGTGTACACGAACATCGAAGCCGAACCACCGACGCTTGAGAGCAGCGAAAACGTCGGCGCTGACGACTAATCCCGAAAGAACGTTACTCCGAGTAGCACTGTCCTCTATTGCTACTTTGCGCTTGACTGTCAACGAGTGACGACCATCGGCGCAGATGAACAATCGTTTTGACCTTCCTCGTCTCCCTCTCGACGTATGCACGCCATCACGCAGAGTGGATGGGTAGAGGTCATTTCCGGGTCGATGTTCTCGGGAAAGACGGAGGAGTTGCTTCGACGCCTCCGACGCGCGGAGATTGCGGGACAGGAGATTTCGGTGTTCAAACCCCAACTCGACGACCGATACGGTGAGACGACAGTCGGCACGCACGCCGGGCGCTCGTGGGACGCGAGCGTCGTCCCCTCGGAAGGCGATGGTGTCTGGCAAATCGTCGAGGAACTGAACGGCGAAGATGTCGTCGCCATCGACGAGGCGAACTTCTTCTCGGCCGAGTTGGTGGGCGTGTGCGAGCAGTTGGCCGCCGACGGCAAGCGCGTCGTCGTCTCGGGAACCGACCAGACGTTCCGCGCCGAACCGTTCGACCCGGTCCCGCAACTGATGGCGCTCGCCGAGTACGTCGATAAACTGCAGGCAATCTGCACCATCTGCGGCGAACCGGCGACGCGGAACCAGCGACTTATCGACGGCGAACCGGCGCACATGGACGACCCGACCATCCTCGTCGGGGCGGAGGAGTCCTACGAGGCGCGGTGCCGGAACTGTCATACCCTCCGGCGCGACTAGAGGCTAGCGTGACTACTTGGGTCGAGACCCCCCGCGAGGGCCGTGACCGTGGGTTAACTGGTATCCTTCGCGCGTGGGTCGCCGTGCTCGTCAGCCCCCGTCGGTTCTTCCGTGACGGTGTCGCTCCCGGCGATCAGGCTCCCGGACTCTTGTTTGCCATCTCCGTCGCGCTCGTCTACCAGAGTCTC